>NZ_JAKJSN010000041.1:0-54431 GCF_050337005.1 Photobacterium japonica
GCCTTTTTGGCGTTCACGTACTGGCAATATCGCCAAAGAAATCGCGCTCGCCATGAAGCCCTCACGAAATTACAGCGTTTCACCCAGCCCGCACAATTTGGTGAGCTGAACCAATTATTACGCCAAATGGCGATGACCTATCGCCCTCGACAGCATGTCGCCGGACTCGCCGGTGAAAAATGGCTGGCATTTCTGGATGCGCAACTTCCCCAGAAAGAGGCCGGATTTGTAGCGCTATCGAGTGATTGGCAACAAGGGCTTTTCTCACCTATGCCGTTAAGTGAGAAGCAATTCAATGCTTGTTTACGTCAAGTGAAGGTATGGATTAAAAAAGCGCGCTTTGTGCAGCAAGAGCAGTAGGACAATGTGCAATGTTTGAATTTATTTGGTTGTGGGCTTTCGCCTTATTACCGCTTCCCTTTCTTGTTTATTTTTTAACGAAACCGTCGGTGCAGCCGTCTGCGATTCGATTACCGAAATTGCCGGCAGGACTCGGACAACAACAGCAAACCAGTCGTTGGCTATTGGGGTTAATGGGCGCCGCTTGGGTCGCCTTGATCGTTGCTTGTGCACGACCGGTTTGGTATGGCGACCCGATTGAAATCAACCCTGAACACCGCGATATGATGCTGGCCGTCGACTTATCCGGCTCGATGTCGACGGAAGACATGATCACGGAAAATGGCAATGCTATCGACCGTCTGACCGCCGTTAAAAACGTGTTGCATGATTTTATTGGCCACCGTAAAGGCGACCGCTTAGGCCTTGTGTTGTTTGCCAATCATGGCTATTTGCAGACCCCACTCACATTCGACCGAAATACCGTACAGCAACAACTTGATCGCACGGTGATGGGGCTGATTGGGCAAAGTACGGCGATCGGTGAAGGGCTTGGGGTGGCAACGCGCACCTTCATTGAGAGCAAAGCGCCCCAGCGCGTCATTGTATTACTCAGTGACGGGGCAAATACTGCCGGTGTCATTGACCCGATTGAAGCCGCCGAGTTGGCCAAGAAAAGCAATGTCACCATCTATACCGTGGGTGTCGGCGCAGAAGAAATGGAACAACGTACCTTTTTTTCAAGCCGTACAGTGAATCCCTCACAAGATTTGGATGAAACCACACTCCGCCGCATTGCAGAGTTGACAGGCGGCCAATATTTCCGCGCGCGCAACCCGCAGGAGCTGGAACAGATTTATACCACGATTGACAAGCTTGAGCCGGTCAATAATGCCCAGCAAACGTGGCGACCTCGCCAAGAGCTGTTCCGCTTTCCGTTGGCTGCCGTCCTGTTGCTGTCCATCGTCATTGTTATCATGAGAAAACGTCATGGCTAGTTTCACTTTCTTATACCCAGCTTGGTTTATTGCGCTGTTGCCGCTCGCAATCGTGCTGCCTTGGCTACGCCGTGGTCAGCAAAAACAGGGGCTCATTGCTCCTCACCTCGCGGCAAAACTGGGTGATCATACCCCAAAGAAAACCCACCATTTTCTGCCTGGGCTCGGCCTTTTTTGGCTGGGCATGGTTATCACATTAGCCGGGCCAAGTTGGCAGAAAACAACCCTGCCCGCTTACAGCCTGTCTGATGCCCGTGTACTGGTGATGGATATGTCTCGGTCGATGTATGCCAATGACGTGACCCCGAATCGCCTCACTCAGGCGCGATTCAAAGCGTTAGATTTATTACCCGGCTGGAAGGAAGGCAGTACCGGTTTAGTCGCTTATGCAGCAGATGGCTACACGGTTAGTCCGCTGACTGAAGACGCGAAAACGTTGGCGAGCTTAATCCCATCACTGTCTCCGGAAATCCTGCCGATTCAAGGCAGTAATGCAGCAGCCGGTATCCAAGAAGCCATTAACCTGCTCAAGCAAGCTGGCCATCAAGAGGGGGATATTGTCCTGATCACCGATGGACTCAACGATGACGAACTGGCGAAAAGCCAAGCGTTACTCGCCAACACTCCCTATCGCGTGTCTATTCTGGCCGTCGGCACACCACAAGGTGCGCCCATTAGGTTACCAGAAGGCCATTTATTGACCGACCAACAAGGCAATACCGTGGTCGATAAATTGGACATCGACAACTTACTGCCTCTCACGCAACAAACCGGTGGCGTTTTACAATTAGCGCAACCGACTAACAGCGATGTGGATCAGTTGATTGCAGCCACCAGCCAAACGGCCTCTCAGGCGGAAAAGCACGAGAAAAAAACCCTAGAAGAGCGCGTAAACAATGGATTCTGGTTGTTATTACCCCTCGTAATACTGGCATTGTTCGGTTTTAAGCGTGGTATTGTCGTTGCCCTGCTCTTTACCGTGATGCCAATGGACATGGCCCACGCGGCAAGCTGGAAAGAGCCCTTCCGAAACAATGATACCGTCGCATTTGAATTGTATGAACAAGGACAATTTGCGGAAGCAGCCAAGCAGTTTAATGCCCCATCATGGAAAGGCGCAGCAGAATACAAAGCAGGTCAGTTTACGCAAGCCATTGACACGTTACGCCCCCTTACGGACGAAACATCACGCTATAACCTCGGGAATGCCTATGCCCAATCGGGTGATTTAGACAAAGCGGCCGCACAATACCGTGCCATTTTGGCCGACAATCCGGATCACGCCGATGCCAAGAAAAACCTTGAACTGATTGAGGCAGCAAAACAGCAGCAAAAGCCAGAGGATCAACAAGAACAGCAGAATCAGCAGAATCAGCAGAATCAGCAGAATCAGCAGAATCAAAATGCTAACGGGCAGAATAAGCAAGATCAACAAAACACCGAAGCGTCACAATCTGATCAGCAGCAGAACCAGCAAGGTCAAAATCAACAGGGACAGAACCAACAAGGTCAATCCCAGTCAGGGTCTGACAGCTCGGGAGCTGACAAGGCTGAATCGTCACCGTCTCCGTCTGAAGGCGCTTCGTCACAAGATCAGGGTGCTTCTCAAGAACACGCATCATCACAGAGTCAATCGTCCTCACAACAGAAAACACAACACGGTGAGAACGGGCAGCCTAAAAAGCAGAATGGGCAACAGGCAACACAAGGAGAGCAGCCTTCGCCATCTTCTGCTCAAGCGCAATCAGAAGGTAAACCGACATATCCAGAGCAGAACGCGGAAGCACAACAAACTGCACTGAAAATGGCGGAATCCGACGATAGCGATCCGCAGGATAAAAACGGGTCGGCGGCCGTTGGTACCTCTAACGAGGGGGACAGTAATGCCTCTGCCAGCGATCCAATTTTGAAAAAACTGGAACAGGTGCCCGATGACACGGCTGAATTGATCCGCGCGCAGATCATCTTGCAAGCACGAGAAAAAGCAGCACCACAAGATACGGCAAACTCATGGTAATTAAACAATGACACGACTTAACGCACTCTCATCATCCACCGCGACACTGTCTCGTTGGCGCCATTCTATGGTGGCCCTCATTGCCTGTGCGCTCTTTTTTTTCTCAGCCGCCAGTCAGGCGGCACAAGCCGTTGCCACAGTGTCAAAAAACATTGTTGGCGTGAATGAAGTCTTTCAATTGCAAGTCAGCATTGATGATAACGTCAGCACGAATGCGCTGGATCTATCGCCGCTGAGTAACGACTTCAATGTCGGCTCACCCCAAGTGAGCAGTGGTCAAAACATCATTAATGGTGTGATCTCCCGTAGCACCTCATGGCGAGTTGCCATTGCGGCAAAAGCGGTGGGCGAATTTGTTATTCCGAGCTTTCAGATCGGTGCGACATCGACCGATCCCATCACTATCACCGTGATGAAATCGGCCAATGCAGAGGCTGCCACTGACACGAAACCCAACATCGCCTTGTCTGCAACATTAGAAAAAGACACTGCCTACGTGGGAGAAACGTTGCGTTACTCAGTCAGACTACGTATTGGCGAGCAAATGAGCCAAGCATCGCTACAGCCACCCTCTGGTGACGGCTTGGACGTGAAGCAGCAAGGCGATGACAGTCAGTTTGAAACGGTGATTAATGGCCGACGCTATCTGGTGATTACGCGTGATTACCAAATCACACCGACCAAAGACGGCGAGATTTTGCTGCGAGGAGCAGGCTTTACGGGCTCTATCGTGAAAGGCAACCGTGGATTTGGATCAACATTACGCCTCCCGTTTGAAGAACACGCCGATGATCTTACCTTGAACATTAAAGGCAAGCCGGCCAGCTATAAAGGGCTTTGGTTGCCAACGGAAGATCTGCAACTGGCACAAAAATGGGATCCAGAATCACCCCAAATCAAAGTGGGCGAACCCATCACACGTACCCTAACACTACGTATTAAAAATGCTGAACAAAGCACATTACCAAATATCACCCTCACCTACCCAAGTGCGGTACGGGTCTATGATGAAAAACCGGTGTACGGCAGCGAAGGGGACTACACCACAATGACCCTGAAGCAAGTGATCATCCCTCGCGCAGAAGGCCAATTAGCCCTACCGTCTTTGGCCATTAATTGGTGGGATACCACTACCGATAAACCTCAAACCAGTAAAGTAGACGGCTTAACCCTTGACGTGCAACCAGGTGATAGCCATTCATCGCTCATGGTGGCACCACCAGCCAATGGGAACACCACCATTGATCTCGCGGAAAAGAATACACCTCAGCCAACGGCAATCACGCCGCAGGAAGAGCCTTCATCCGGCATTTGGCCTTGGGTTTGTGGTGTACTGGCCTTGTTATGGGCGATCTTCACCGGGTTGTGGTGGCATGAACGCACGCAGCGACAAGCCTTAACCCGTGCACTCGCGCAATACGCAACACCCACACTACGCACGTTGCCTGACACCGATCCCCTGCAAGGAATGATCAACGCCGTGGCGGATAACCAGACTATTTTACTGCAGACGTATTTTCAGCAGTGGATCAAACAAAACCCTTCGCACCCAAGTAGAGAAAGTCTCCACTTGTTAATTGAAAAGCAGATGAAAGCTCGATATAGCATGAGCGGTGATACGGCGAATAAAGAGGACATCACGGCGTTACAGCAGCAACTTCAGTCACTAAAAAAACGTGATCCTGCCATCAACATCAAGCAGAAAAGTGCCCTTGAACCGCTTATTCCATAAGCATTTTAAATGGTTACGATAAAAATTAAGCCCGCTTTTCGTGGGCTTTTTTAACAAAACTTTTCACCAACAAACTGGCTTATTAACAACTTTTTCCGCCATTTGTCTTTGATAGCAATACTTTCTAAAAATAGCGATATGGAATGTAAAAAAAACGTTTCTTAAAAGTTCRTTAAATCAATAGTGGAAATATACCGAAAATCCTGTTACAAAATGTGACGAATACAAAATTAAATGCTTCACAACATAAATATAAAATATGCAGGATGTAACATGAATCAATCACAACCGTTTTTAGCCCGAGTTGCAAATGGTAGCCTCGTGATACAGATACTCATCGGTATCGTCGCTGGTGTCTTCCTTGCAACCTTTTCACCCGCTTCAGCCCTCAAAGTCGGCTTCCTTGGCAGCCTCTTCGTTGGTGCACTGAAAGCGGTCGCGCCTATCCTCGTCTTTATCTTGGTAGCGTCTTCTATCGCTAACCAGAAAAAAGGCACCCATACCAACATGAAACCCATTATTGTGCTGTATTTGTTCGGTACATTAATGGCATCGTTCACCGCGGTAACAATGAGTTTTCTTTTTCCAACCACTTTAACTCTTGTGACTGGCGCGACCAATGCAACGCCACCGGAAGGGATCAGCGAGGTACTTAACACCTTGCTATTCCAAATCGTGGACAACCCTGTTCATGCATTAATGAACGGTAACTTCATCGGTATTTTGGCATGGGCTATCGCATTGGGTTTTGCGCTACACCAAGCCAGTGATGCAACGAAGCAAGTGTTCCATGACATGTCGAACGGTATCACGCTGATCGTGCGTTTTGTCATTCGTTTAGCGCCTATCGGTATCTTCGGTTTGGTGTCACACACCTTTGCTGAAACCGGTTTTGATGCCCTGCTAGGTTACCTGCACCTTCTAGGGGTACTGTTGGGTTCAATGGCCATTATCGCGTTCATCGTGAACCCGATCATCGTGTATGTGAAAACAAAAGAAAATCCCTACCCATTGGTGCTACGCTGTATTCGTGAAAGTGGCATTACGGCTTTCTTCACACGCAGTTCAGCAGCTAACATTCCGGTCAACATGCAACTATGTAAAGATCTCGACTTGCATGAAGACACCTACTCCGTTTCTATTCCACTTGGCGCGACCATCAACATGGCCGGTGCTGCGATTACCATCACAGTGCTGACACTGGCAGCAGTACATACCATGGGAATTGAAGTTGATATGGCAACCGCGGTTCTACTGAGCGTGGTTGCAGCGGTCTCGGCTTGTGGTGCATCCGGTGTTGCGGGTGGCTCACTGCTGTTGATCCCATTGGCCTCTAGCCTATTCGGGATCCCGAATGAAGTGGCGATGCAGGTGGTTGCTGTTGGCTTTATTATCGGTGTTATTCAGGACTCTGCCGAAACGGCGCTGAACAGTTCAACCGATGTTATCTTTACGGCTGCTGCTTGTAAGGCCGCAGAGGCAAAGATGCCAGCGGCAGAGAAAGCCGCTAGCACTGACGTCGATGCACGTACTGCGTAATCCACTACGTTAATGGCACAAAAATCGAAACCGCACAAAACAAAAATCCAGCACCGAGGTGCTGGATTTTTTTATCTATCCTGTTCATATCAATGAACAGATATATTCACTCACCGTGATCAGTATTGGGTCACTTCGAAGCTAGGTACAAACACTTCTACACGACGGTTTTGAGCGCGACCTTGATCGGTATCATTCGATGCAACAGGCTCAAGCTCACCACGGCCTTGTGCAACAATACGGTCTTTTGAAATACCGACTTGCTCTGCCACATAACCCGCGACAACCGCGGCACGTTCTTCAGATAGTTTCTGGTTATACTCGACAGAACCACGGCCATCGGTGTGACCAACGACGTACAGTTTCGTGTCAGGGTATGCCACCAACTGTTTCGCTACAGGTTGCAACAATGCAATGTCTTCCTGCGTGAGTTTATCACTATCAAAACCAAACGGCAGAATCGCCCCAACCGCTTCAATAGTGATAACTTCCACTTGTGGTTCTGGCTCTGGCATTGGTTCTGGCTCAGGTTCTACCACTGCGATCGGTGCAGGTGCACCCCAGTGATATACCAAACTCACCCCGTAGAAATGCACGTCACTTTCACCAGGTTGCTGTGTATCGCCAACTTGGTTGTAGTATTGATATTCAACACGGGCAGACAAGTCATCATTAAAGAAGTATTCAGCACCGACACCCGCAGTTGCGGCAAGGCCTGAATCATCATCATTCACGACGCCGTTATCTGCATCGTAAACAAATCCACCGGCTTTAGCGTAAAGATCAAACGAGTTAGACACCTCGTAAGTAAATTTACCCAGTAAGTCTATACCCTGCACTTCAAAACCATCATTCAGATAGTCAGCTTGCCCAAGGTAAGTGTAACCCGCTTCGAGACCGAACCATGGTGTCACGTTATAACCAATAAATAGACCACCACCCCAGTCGTCTTTATCCAGATCTTGACCTTTCAATGACCCATCGACGTTATCGAATGTGGTTCCCCCTACACGTGCACCGACGTACCACGGATTTTCAGTTCCAGCCTGTACAGCACCCGAAATCAACAGTGCAAGCGGAAGAATTTTGAAGATTTTTGTCATATTAGTATATCCCTACTTTTTTATTTACCACTACCCATTCATTTTTAGAACATGCTGGTAATTCCGTGTCTTTTTTTTCAACAACAATGACACAAATCACACATTTGACACATGATACACGACAAAAAAGTGATATCAACCAAAAGCCATATCAATCCGTTGCATAATTTATACATCAACAGCACGCAAGGGCAACAATGCGCATCACTCTGGCTTGCGCAATAAAGCACCGTACAAAGACACCACAAAAAAACGCCTTAAAAAAAGCCTGCTCAGTGAGCAGGCTTTTTTATGTAGGGGAGATTCATCGACATAACCGTCTTTCACCACGCCTTCGCGTTTAATGATGACACACCGCCAACGCTTCCGCAGACGCATCCTCAATGGCCAAAAACAAGTAGTCAACCTGGCCTCTTGGTGAGGTCATCGGATTCAGGGTGACATTCTGGTACATAAAAGGCGCTTGCTGCGTGATCGGTCTGACATTGCGGCACTTAAATAAGTAAGGCCGCTGGCGCCATGTGACAAAGCCACGGCAGCCTAAATCAAACACCGGCTTCACTTTCACGACAAACCATTCCTGTGGGATTTCAGGGAACAGTTCAAACACGTTTTTTCCGATGGCTTCATGGGCTTGTTTTCCACTGTGGTGTGTCATGAAACCATTCCACACATGCACAGTGTAGTCACGATCAATCACCACTAGACCAAGGTCAACATGCTGCACCATGTCCACCATCCAGTGAAACTGCTCAAATTCTGCAGGTAACGACAACATGCGACTACTCCTCATCCATCAAATATGACAACTTGTTATCCAGCAAAGGGAAAGATTCATCCACAAACATTAGCAAGAGCTCACACTTTACATTTGAATTTTCAATGCCATAGCTCACTTCAAAGGTCATGGTGCGACGCCAATTACTTTCCGTTTTATCAATCATGTTATCGATGGACATATGCTGCCCTAGTACCACCGGATAACTCTGGAAAAACTTCACTTCTGCTTGTTGTCCCAAGCCTTTAAGGAACGATCCAACGAGGATGTTGCTCACGTCCATTAACAGTTCAAGTTCGGTATCGACACCGTCCACCTCAGGGTAATTCATCAAACGCATGAGATCTGCCACACTCGAATCACTGAGTAAAACTAATGCTTCACCCGCAATACCTTCGCCGTTAAAGCCTTGGCAAATTCCCGACATACTGCTGTTACTCGCCAGATGACGCAGGGTCATATGCAGTTCGCTGACTTCAAATACATTCACATTGGGCAGCGGTAAATTCACGAACACATTAAAGTGTCTAGCCAGTGAATCAGCCGCACGCCCAATGGCGACGTTAGCCACTTCGAGGTACACATCTCGACGACGCAATATCGGCGTGCTCGGGCGCTTAATATCCACATCCAATGAAAACACATCGACCGGTGCGATGAGTGTCTTCAGTAGTGCTCTTAAATGTTCTTTATCAATCGGCTTTTTGAGAAATTCAATGGCACCTAGAGCTTTTACCCGTGCTTGTGCCTGCGGCTGAATATCACCTGAAACAACAATGGTTTTAACGTTAATACCCTGCTGGCGCATGGCTTCTAGCGTCTGATAGCCATCCATTTCAGGCATGGTCAGATCCAAGAACAACAAATCAAAGTGGCCTTGCTGAAGGTGGTGCAATGCCTGCACCCCGTTTTCCGCGAACGTCACCTCCGGTGCGATAGATGACGGTAACGCCCTCGCCATCTGTTTTCTGGCTAACGCAGAATCATCACAAATTAAAATAGAGGTAGACATGGTATTTCCCATTCAAATTTATTCACGGATGTCGGTATACCCAAGTCACTTCTTAACGAAAAAGACAAAAGTAGCTTGGGTATACAAAACATTGAAAACGAGTTGTTTTTTGTTAAAAACGTATAGTACCAGCTACTTGTAGCCCGGTCTTGAAATAATCTCTTCCCACTTGGCTTTATTTAGGTTTGCATTGTGATCTATGCACAGTAAAATCAGCGTATTCTTTACCATCGTTTTATGACTCACTGACTCTTTTTATGAATGATCAAAGCTTTCCAGCTCATCCCCCGCAGCATTCACTTCGCGTTGGCATTATAGGCGGTGGTATTGCAGGCTCTACCGTTGCCCTTCAATTAGCAGAGCTGGGCATACAGGTCGAACTGTTTGAAGCAGGTACTAGCCTTGTCAATGGTCCCCCAATCTGCCATTTACACGCAGGCGGCAACCTGTATCGCGAGATTTCTGATGAACAATGCGTCACTTTATTAAAGCAATCTATTGATACGGTGAAGGTGTTCCCACACACGGTGAATATTCGCCCGACCGTGATTGCCGTACCACAGCACGACAGCAGTGATCCTACCGCGTTGCTGCCACGACTGAATAAACTGCAAACCCTCTATCAGCAATTAGTGAACGATGACCCAAGCCTGTGCGTGTTAGGCCAGCCTAAGCATTATTATAAACTGTATGAACGTGACGACATGGCACGACTGGCGCAACAAGCTACGCCAGATGCGCCACAGCAACTCGATGACTGGATGATCCCTCTGGCTAAACAGTTGGATCTCGATCGTTTCAAATTTCCATTCGTGTTAGTGCAGGAATTTGGCTGGAGTGTGTTCCGTTTGGCGGCAACAGCTCAACTTGCGCTATCACACTTGCCTAGCTGTACCGTGCATACGCAAAGTAAAGTGACGCACCTGCAACAAGCTGACGATTTGGGCTGGTCCATTGAATACCAAACTCACTCGATGCCTGAAGCCGATCATGTCACACACACAACGCACGTGGATTACCTGATCAACGCCTGTGGTTTCCAAACCGGCACCATCGATGACTTGGCGCAACTAAGCCGCCCTCGCTTGGTGGAGTTTAAGGCCGCGTACGTGACACATTGGGCAGCATGTCAGGGAGTATGGCCAGAAGTGATCTTCCATGGTGAACGTGGGACACCGGACGGTATGGCACAGCTTACCCCTTACCCAGAGGGGTATTTCCAGCTACACGGTATGACTGAAGACATCACGCTGTTCAAAAAAGGATTAGTGGCGAGCACCAACAACAGTGCGCAACCCCAGTTACAAGGCTCGTTCATTCAGAAGATCAAGCAGGGTTGGCCAAACGATGAAGCCACACTGCGATCTCAGCGTGCAATTAATCACATGGCACGTTTTGTTCCTCACTACGCCTCTGCAACGGTGGGAGGGAAGCCGCTGTTCGGTGCCCAACAAATTCCAGGGGATGATGCTTCACTGCGCGCCGCCGACATCTCTTTTGCCGGCCAACGTTATGCCCGCACTGAAATTGTGAAAGCCTCTTCAGCATTATCCGCCGCACACAGCATCGTAGACAAACTCGTGGAAGAAGGCTTATTCCAGTATCACGGTACACAACAGTCAGATGCGTTGTCGTTGCCCGTTACCCGCTCAATCTCCTCTCAGGATGTGGAAGAGAAGGCCATCGCCTTAGCGGAAGAGCGTCACTACCCTGTTGCGTTGGCAAAACCGCTGTCTTATCCACTGGCGTCATAAGCCGACACAGCATCAGAGCGCCATAAAATAGCAGCGAGGCCTCGGTCTCGCTGCTATTTTCGATAAATATTCATCGCCACATTCATTGACAGTCGTTATCGGTAAAAAACCGCCAACCAGATTGTTTCCGTGTCTGGCGTGGTCCACGATACCCGATGCCGTTGGTGTGCAGGAATATTGATGTGATCCCCTACGCCGAGTTCCACTTCTCGCGTTCCCTCTTCAAACACAATGCGGCCTTGGCCTTGTAGCACCATCACCCACTCATGCTCATCTTGGTCATACCATTCATCGCTTGGTGTGGTATGCCCCTTCGAAACAATCCGCTCAATGCGCATTTGCTGCCCACTGACGATGTCTTCCATTAGCTCTTGCGGTAACACATCGGGGATCATTGTAAATACATTTGCCACCTTGTCGCTTTCCGTCATGTCCATCCCCCCACTTTATCATTGCCCTCATCATGCTTACCCACAGAGAGGCTCACGAATTAGGTCGCGTACAAAAAAGACGAGGGGTTAACCTCGTCTTTTGGTGTTTATGTGACATGATATCTTGGCGCCTTATTCTGGACGCGGGATCTCAATATCAATTTTGGTATTCAATTCGGCCAACTCTTCTTGCAGTGCTGCTAACTGAGCTTCTGCATCATCGACCGCTTTTAGCTTAGCATCATATTTGTCACAGTCGGCTTGAGAAACCCAATTCCAACTGGTGCCTGACTTAAATTCATCACACGGCTTTTTAAACTCTTTTGCCACACGTTTGGCTTTTTTTACTTCTGCTTCAGCTTTGCTCACTTGTTTTTGCAATAACAGTTGTTGTTGGTACAACGCTTTCGAGTTATCCAACACCACTTTTTGCTTTTCTGCCGTACTGGTGAGTTTCACCACTTGGGTGTCGAGTTTTTTCTTCGTCACAATCATCGTCTTTTGCTCTGTTTTCATTGACGACAATCGCTTTTCATACTCTGCTTTTTGCGCGGCCAATTGCTCATCCAACGTGATTTGTGCCTGAATGATTTTTTCCTGCAAGCGCGTAATTTCAGCCCCAGCCGCTTCATTCAGCTGTTGAAATTTCGACGTTAAGTTGGCATTTTGTGCCTCCAGCACCTCTGTCTCTTTTGCCAACATAGCCAACGCTTCATCGTTTGACTTTTGGGTAACGAAATACCAGCCCGCAGAGGCAACGCCTGCGCCCAGTAGCAGACCGGCAACTAATGATACTTTCCAAGATGTCATATTATTTTCCATTGCATCCTCGTCAATTAAGGATAGATCTTTCCTTAATCCACTCATGCCCAAAAAGGAACGAAAACAAGCGAAGTCAGTGTTATATCAAATTTGCTGCGTAAACAGTAGAACCCGTTGCATAACTTGTCACATTACTGACATCCGAAGAACATCGGCTTAATGTAAATTCAGCACGAGATCTCCCGGCTTGATCCAACCGGCTTTACGCATCATTTCGGCAAAGAAAAGTGTCAACAACGCTGGCAGTACAAAATGCATCATCAACATAGCAGTATACATGGACGATGTTGACCAACCCGCCGCATCCAACGCGACAAAGGTTTGAATTTGTCCGACAAGCCCTGACGTCCCCATACCCGCCCCTAGTGGGGTGTTTTCCATCGCAAACACAACCGTTGACACTGGCCCTAAAATGGCCGATGTGATGATTGTCGGTAACCATATTTTGCGATTTTTAAGGATGTTTGGCATTTGTAGCATGGACGTACCCAGCCCTTGCGCCACCAACCCTGCCCAGCGGTTTTCACGAAAACTCATGACGGCAAAGCCCACCATTTGCACACAACAGCCCACTGTTGCGGCACCGGCAGCCAAACCATTCAGACTGAGCATAATGGCAATCGCCGCACTGCTGATCGGCAAAGTTAACGCCATGCCCATTAATACTGCAACGACCATACCCATCCAAAACGGATGCAGCTGGGTCGCATACATAATCACATCCCCAAGCGAGGTCATCGCATTGCCGATGTACGGCCCGATGAACGTGCCCACGGCGACACCGATAATCACCGTCACGGCCGGTGTTACCAAGATATCGACCTTGGTTTCATTGGCCACCAGCTTACCGCACTCCGTCGCAATCAATGCTGCCACAAACGCGCCAACCGGCCCTCCTAACGCTGCCCCCGCCGCCCCCACGGTCGTCACCGAAAACATCACCAGTGCGGGGGCTTGTAATGCATACGCCACAGCCACACCAATGGCCGGCCCTGTCATTTGCTTCGCTAACGGCCACAGCGTGTCAGTAAACAGTGGGATCCCCAACTTCATGCCTAAGGTGTTCAATATGGAACCCATCAGCAATGAGGAAAAAAGCCCCAACGCCATATAACTCATGGCGTGGATAAAATATACCCGAGGCGATAACGTGACATTTTTTCGTTTAACGAACGCGACAAAACGAGATTCTGTCCCTGATAAGTGTTGTGACTGCATTAACTACGCTTTTCATTCAGTGAATAGGCGGGAAGGATTTTATCCTATTCGTTACGTTTTTTTCAAAGAGTGATTACACGAATTCCCCACTCGGCCATTCATACTCAAAAGACATAAACATCGGTCAAATTCACATAATCAAACCGCAAACCAATACGCCTTTGCAGAATACGCAGTGAAATCATCACACTCACGCCACCCGCATCATTATCGTGCGTTTACTCACCGCATTTTATTTTCGTAGTGTGACTCAACTTATCGTGCCCGAGGAACCATCATGCATCGCCCTTTATTGTCTTCTTCCCGTCTATCGCTAATCGCCGCAACCATCGGTTGGGCGCTTAGCCCTTTTGCCAGTCATGCTGACAACGTTTTATTACCCACACCCGTGATGAAGGCCACGTCCGTTAACATGACCCACTGGCAAACAGACAATCATGCCGACATTGCCCACTATTATGCGAGCGAAAAACTCGATGGGATCCGTGCTATATGGACAGGCAACGCACTGATCACCCGACAAGGCAAACCACTGTATGCCCCCGCATGGTTTACCGCTTCATTACCGCCAGACCATGCCATTGAGGGCGAACTTTGGATTGAACGTGGCCAATTTCAGCACCTCAGCCAAATAGTGCTCGATAAGCAGCCTAATGAAAAACAATGGCGCAAGGTTAAATTCATGCTGTTTGATGCGCCCGCATCAACGGGATCGTTCACGCAACGCCTTGCGACACTGCAACAACTCGCTCAACGGATGGATCCAACCATCGTACAGGTTATCAACCAACGCACGCTGACCCACAACGAAGCTTTACATAAGTGGTTGGCGACCATTGAACGCAATGGCGGTGAAGGCATCATGCTGCACCACAAAGAAAACCCCTATTACCATGGGCGCAGTGCCGGCGTCCTGAAAATAAAGTCCTATCAAGATGATGAAGCGATCGTCACTGGCTACGAACCCGGTAAAGGAAAATATGCTGGCGTGATGGGAGCCGTCTGGGTCGTCACGTCTGACAATATCCGTTTCAAAATAGGCAGCGGTTTTCGGGATCATGACCGCGAACACCCTCCCGTTATTGGCAGCATGATTCAGTATCGGTTTAATGGCTATACCCAACGTGGGATCCCACGCTTTGCCCGCTATATACGCCCACGCGCAAATCCGGATCAGTAAATCGCCCCGACGCCACCCGGGATCTGTGACCTTGAAAACAAATATGCTTTCTCACCTTTCCCGTGGCGCTATTTCCCACGTAAACTTCATTATTCAATCGGGTTAAACACGCTCTTGGTGTGGTGCTATTTTATGCACTCAGGCAGCATTGCTCATTTATTCATTTCTCGTTCACATTCGTAGCGTTAGACTTAATAGCATGAAGATAAGAAGCGTTTTTTTTACCACATTTTTATTGGTCTTTTGTTTTCTCCCCCACGCTTTCGCTAATGTGAAGCTGGAGATTGAAGAAGATCACGACGACGTGATGCAGGCAGTCCAGCAGGGGCTCATTCAGCCCTATTCTGCCCTTCAGGCCGTCGTCAGCAAGCAGCTCCACGGACGGATCATCAAAGTCGAATTGGAAGAAGAGGACGATATTTGGATTTACGAGCTCAAACTCATTGACCCGAATAACAATATCGTTCGCGTTGAATATGAAGCTAAAACCCTGACCATTCTCGAAATTAAAGGCCGTGGGCTAGAAAACATCATCAAGGTATCGCAATGAAAGTACTTGTCGTAGAAGACGAAATCGTATTGGGTGAGCAAATTGTCGCCGGCCTGGAAAACAATGGATGGGTGGCAGAGTTGTCTTGCGATGGCATTGATGCCCTTTATCGTGGCACGTCTGAACCTTGGGATGCGATCATATTGGATCTCGGCCTGCCGAAGCTGGATGGATTGACCGTGTTAAAAGGGATCCGTGATGAAAATGTCACATGCCCTGTCATTATCCTCAGCGCGCGCAGTGAACTGACCCAACGGGTTGAGGGACTGAATGCAGGCGCCGATGATTACCTCACTAAACCGTTTCAAATGGTGGAGTTGATGGCTCGCCTGCGCGCGCAAGTCCGCCGTTCAACGGGCAATACCTCACCCGTGATCCAAGCCAGCGGCCTAAGCTTAGATACCCGCAGCTCTAAGGTTTCCTACCAAGGCGACAACGTGGATCTTACTGCGCTCGAATTTAAAGTGCTGTCGTACATGATGCACAACATCGGCAAAGTGATCTCCCGTACCGAACTGGTTGAACACATCTACAAACAAGACTTTGACCGCGATTCCAACACCATTGAAGTGTTCATTGGCCGCATTCGCCGTAAAATCGGCAGCGATGTGATTCAAACCGTCCGAGGGTTGGGATACCGCATCAATGGCAATTAACGCACCACAGCGTCCTACCTTGCCCAGCCTTCGCAGCCGCTTGCTTATTGCCGCGGCTGTTTGGCTTTTAGGCACTACCCTCTCGGCCGGCTACCTCGTGCCGTCCTTCATTAAAAGCTATTTGGTGGAACAAGAACAACAGCAACTCTACCTGTATCTGGATGAGCTAACCGCCCTGACCGAAGTCAACCACAGTGGCAAATTACTCACACCCAGTGCCTTGTCTAACCCGCGTTTTCAACAGCCCTATAGTGGCCTGTACTGGACGATGACAAACCATGAAACCGAGTTACGCTCGCGTTCACTGTGGGACACCCGTATCACGGGCAACGCCAAAAAAGGGTATCGAGGGCCAGATAAACAGTCTTTGCTGGTGGTAGAGCGTCAATTCCGATTACCCGAAGCCGATGAGCCGATAAAGCTTGTCATTGCCGCCAACCAAGACCGTTTATTGGAAACGCTGCAAAAACTGACGCATAGCCTGTGGCTGATCCTCGCGTTGCTTGCGGGCGGTACCTTATTGCTGATCTGGCTGCAAATCACGTGGTCGCTGTTGCCGCTAAAAGGTTTGCGAAACAAGTTAAAGCAGGTGCGTGATGGCGAACTGTCTGAGCTAACTGGCACGTATCCGGCTGAAATTCGTCCGGTGGTTGACGATCTAAATGCCTTACTATTCCATTATCAGGAGTTGCTCGAACGGGCCCGTCACCATGCAGGCAATTTGTCACATGCGCTGAAAACCCCGATTGCGGTACTCAATAACGACGTGGCCAATCTGTCAATGGATGACAGGCGCAAGCTCAGCCCGTCGTTACAGCAATTGCAGCAACACATTGACTACCATTTAGGCCGCGCACGCATGGCAGGAGCGGCTAACATACTGGCCGCGAAAACCGCCCCATCACCGCGTGTGGATGCCATTTCAATGGCCATGGATAAGGTGTATGCCCACCGAGGCGTGGTGCTGGTGAATGAACTCGACAGTGATTTGATGGTGGCGGTAGAAAAACGCGACCTCGATGAACTCATCGGCAACGTGATTGAAAATGGCTACAAATGGGCGCACGGGCTGATCCGCGTGCATCACCACGATGTGGATACGCAGACACTGTGCATCACCGTTGAAGATGACGGCCCTGGCATTGCGGATGATGATTATGAAAACGTGCTGAAACGGGGGGTACGCCTCGACGAGACAACCCCCGGCACCGGATTAGGATTGAACATTGTTAACGAATTGGCGCATAGCTATCGCGGTAAGCTTACATTAAGCCGAAGCGCCTTAGGCGGCGTCAAAGCTGAGTTACAGTTACCTAAACCGCGGCAGTGATCTTGACGCGCGAGTGATTGAGCCGCAACGGCTCAATCATGCCCTCTATTGCCGTCACGTTTCATGTTTTACCGACTTACCAAGCAACTTATTAACGATCTGCCTGACTACCTGCCCAGCAGCTGCTGGGCAGCAACTTACCGTTATATCGGCCAGACCGTAAAATTCACCACCCGCACAATCACCGCGACCACCACGCAACTCACGCCCAGTCGATACCATTTGTACTCAGCCACGGTCATATCTATGCGGCGATAGAACATTCTGACCACCCCGCCCCAATCATGGGTACGACGGCCATACTGTGCAATCCCCATCATGAGCATGCCCAGGCCGCCCAATAAAAAAAGGTATTCTGCAATATTCATGGTGTTCTGCATCATGACAACTTCCCTCTCGCGTCGACTACACTCTACCCTGTAGATTCAAACCGATTTAACGGTTGGCTATGTGTCCAATTTACGGCCTTGAGTGACCGACCACCATTAGACATTGGTAGGAAATCTGACGCCAACCCGTGAGCGCAATATCAGATTAGGGGAAAACACGCCCTGAATTGAATGATTCCAATGAAATAGCGGGATAAACAGCAAAGTTTATATCCTTGAGGAGGCGGTTTAGTGTAGAATCCCGCCCCCGGAATTTCTAACGAAGGTATCGAGGCGACATGCAATTACTCGAATCAAAATTACATAAAATTGACCGTCACAATTACCGTAGCTACTCCATGTTGCGCGGTGAATACCATTTCGTTGACTTCGATTTTTTCATTGATATTACGCAAACGGATCCTGCCGCGCCGGCTTCACGTGTACGTGCTCGCCGTAAATGGTCGTTGACCGATCTTGAGTGGCTAAAAGAGCAATCTACTGACTACCAACGTGCGGCCCGTGATTTTATCGCCCGTCACTTTGCGGATCTTGCTCAACAAATTAACGAACTGCAGATTGATCGTCCGGGTCAAGCTGTGATTGATCGTACCGCTGTTGTCTTTGATGAAGATGCGCTTGAACTGCGTTTCCGTGTGAATTTGCCATCTGATGGCCGCACCATCATCGCCAAGAAAACCTCGAATCTCCTCACATACACGATGCCAAAAATCATCCGTCGCGCCACGATTGCCCGTGAATTACCGATGGACGAATTGAAGCGCCACTGTGAAACCGTGGAAGATCAGGTTGCACTGCGTCGTCAACTGGCTGAAAAAGGCCTAATGGCGTTTGTGGCTGATGGCAGCATCCTGCCACGTCTATCAGGTGACAGTGAGTTACCAATGGCAGGCGCCATTCCTTTCACCAGCCCTGACAGTTTGGCGATTGAGCTAGACGCCCCTCACCGCGGTACAATCCGTGGTATGGGTATCCCGAAAGGCATTACCATGATTGTGGGTGGTGGCTTCCACGGTAAATCAACGTTGCTTAACGCCATTGAAAATGCCGTGTATGACCACATTCCGGGTGATGGCCGCGAGTACATCGTGACCGACGAAACGGCATCCAAGATCCGAGCTGAAGACGGCCGTTGCGTACATAACGTTGACCTGTCTCCGTACATCAGCAACTTGCCGATGGGCAAAGACACTACCATGTTCTCGACGCAAAATGCGTCAGGTTCAACGTCTCAAGCCGCTTGGCTACAAGAGTCGATTGAAGCGGGTGCACAATCATTGCTGATTGATGAAGATACTTCTGCGTCAAACTTCATGGTGCGTGACGAGCGCATGCAGAGTCTGATCGCGAAAGCAGACGAGCCGATCACGCCGTTGGTTGACCGTATCGCCCTGCTGCGTGATCAGCTTGATATTTCTGTCCTATTGGTAATGGGCGGTTCGGGTGACTATCTGGATGTTGCAGATACCGTGATCCAAATGCAAAACTACCAGGCCATTGACGTGACAGAAAAGGCCAAAGCGGTTGTTGCTTCGCACCCAACACGTCGTCAGCCAGAAGGGACAACGGTGATTAGCCGTCCTCGTACCCGTAAACTGAACCGTACCGGCCTAAAAACACAGCTTGAAGAAGGTAAATTCCGCATTCAAGTGCGTGATAAGACTTACATGCGTTTCGCGCGTGACTACATCAACCTGCAAGCGTTAGAGCAGGTTACGGATGCCAGTCAGCTGCACACCATTGGTTGGTTATGGTTCCAAGCGGCGCAAGGCAAAGGCTGGGAAAAAGCCCCAGCAAAAGTCTTCAACCAAATGCTCAATGAACACTGGTTCCGCTCAATGCCACAGTACGGCGACCTAGCGAAGCCACGTGTGATTGAAGTAATGGCGGTGCTAAACCGCATGCGCAGCGCCGAATTTGAATAAGCAAAAGCTGAATAAGCGGCATAAATCGTGTCGAGTGTGAATAATCCCCTCAGTGGATCATTCACAACAATGTGCGCTTAAAACGAAAAAGCCCTTTTTAGGGCTTTTTTCCTATTTAGCGTTTGCGGTTTAGATCCACCATCAGCGTGGTTATTCCCCCTCCCCAAAAAAACGCCCTCCGTTCCCGCTAGCAACACCGCTCCCCTCATTCGTCCATGTGTTTGAAGAATCAATGACCTATGCTCTACACTCAATACTGGGTTGAGTTGGCATACATATTGAGGGCATCATTCATGGTTAAATGGACGTTTTTACTCGCAAGCCTATTACTGGCCAGTGTTACCGCTCACGCAGAAGACGTCCCCTCGCAACATCCGCCACAATGGCAGCATAGCTTAGAGATCTATGCGCTTGCTCTGAATATTCGTGGTGACAGTACGATTGGGAACATTTCAACCGACATAGACATCGATCCCGCTTTTATCATGGACCATCTCGACATGGGCGCCATGCTGCGACTAGAGGGCATTTATCAGGGCCGGTGGGGATATTACATCGACTATAGTTTTATGGACCTCAGTGGTGACACAGATGCGGTGTTTGATACGGACCTCAACCTCCTTAAAGGTGACGTAGACATCCGGCAAGGCGTCTTAGAAGCCAAAGGGTTTAAACGCTACCATTATCATTTTGGCAGCATCGATTACATGGCAGGCATACGTTGGTGGGACAATGACATCGACGCCAAACTGTTTACCGCCGGTGGCGTCATCAACAAAAGCAAATCTCTCGATGAAAATTGGGTCGACTATCTCGTGGGTGTACGTTGGATAAATCAGCTCAACAAAGATTGGCGTTTCCATGCCAGTCTCGATATCGGTTTAAGTAAAGACACGAATTTTACCAGCTCATTGTTAACCGGCGTTTATTACCAAATGAACCAATGGTCTGAATTGAATATCGCGTATAAATCCACATGGGTCGATTACGATAACGCCGACAATTTTGCATATAACACCGCCTCGCAAGGCTTTCTGGCTGGCGTAATCTTTCATTTTTGAGCGTATTTAGACCCCGGTAAGGCAGAGATAAAACAGCGATAAGACAAGCGTAGAATCGAAAAAAAAGCTGAACGCGGTATGCATTCAGCCTTTCATGTTTACTGACCCGAAAATAACCGTGCTGTTATTTCTTGGCCGGTTTGAAGCGATAGAACACGGTCGATAGTGGTGGCAGATCCAATGCAATGGACTGCTTCAAACCGTGGCTGACCACCTTTTGAGTTTTCAGCACAGCTTGTACCTCGGCCTGACTGCCCCAGTATTGGCTATCATCGGTGTTCAGTACCAACTCGTAGTCACCGGCAACCGGCACACCCAGCTGATATCCTTGACGCGGCACGGGCGTAAAGTTCGACACCACCAGCACTTTGTCACCGTTCAACGCAAAGCGCTCATGGGCCAAAATACTGTTATCGGCATCATTTTGAACACGCCACTCGAAGCCCGCCGGATCGCAATCTTGCTCATACAGCGCAGGTTCTGCGGTGTACAAATGGTTTAAGTCTTTCACCAACGCCTGCATGCCATTGTGGCGCGGGTACTGCAACCAATGCCATTCCAACTCCCCTTCATGCGCCCACTCTGCACTCTGTGCAATTTCGGCGCCCATAAAGTTCAGTTTCTTACCTGGCTGGCCATACATGTAACCCATGTAAGCACGCAAGTTCGCGGTTTTCTGCCACTCATCACCCGGCATTTTGTTCAGCATAGACCCTTTGCCGTACACCACTTCATCATGTGAAAGGGATAATACGTAGTTTTCGCTGAAAGCGTAAACCATCGGGAACGTGATGGTGTCATGGTGATATTTACGGTGGATAGACTCTTCTTTAAAGTACGACAAGCTGTCATGCATCCAGCCCATGTTCCATTTGAAGCCAAAGCCAAGTCCGCCCATGTCGGTCGGTTTCGTCACACCTGGGAACGCGGTGGACTCTTCAGCAATGGTCATCGCATTCGGGTAGTGACGATATACTTCTTCATTCACCCAACGCAGTAAGCTCACCGCATCAAAGTTGACATTGCCGCCTTCATGGTTCGGCAACCACTGATCATGCTCACGGGAATAATCCAGATACAGCATAGAGGCTACGGCATCGACGCGCAGACCATCAATGTGATAGTGCTCGAACCAGAACAGCGCATTCGACACCAAGAAACGGCGCACGTGATCGCGGCCATAATCGTAGATGTAGCTCTTCCAGTCCTGATGCCAACCACGACGAGGGTCAGGATCATTAAACAGTGCCGTGCCATCGAAGTTCGCCAAACCATGATCATCTGATGGGAAATGGGCAGGCACCCAATCCAAAATCACGCCAATGTTAGCCTGGTGACACTGGTCAACAAAGTATTTGAAATCATCCGGCGAACCATAACGGCTACTCGGCGCAAACAACCCAATCGGCTGATAACCCCACGAGCCATAAAACGGATGCTCAGCAATCGGCATCAGTTCAACATGGGTGTAACCCATATCGCTCAAGTAAGGAATCAAAGCATCGGCCAATTCACGGTAGGTGTACAAGTCGCCGTTCGGGTGCGTACGCCATGAGCCGGCATGCAACTCATAAAACGACAAGGCTTGTTGGTGTTTCGGCGTGACCGGACGCGTTTGCCATGCGTTATCTTGCCACTGGTATGTGGCAGGGTTATACACTTTAGAGGCAAAAGACGGGTACTGCTCACTGTGGTAACCCCACGGGTCCGCTTTGTGCGGTAAGCCATTGCCTGCTGCATCTTTCAGTTCAAATTTATACAGGGTGCCTTCTTCAAGCTCAGGAACAAACAGTCCCCATACCCCGTCATCCAAACGTTGCATCGAATGACGACGGCCATCCCATGCATTGAAATGCCCCACAACACTCACCGCTGACGCATGCGGTGCAAACACCAAAAAGCGCACGCCTGATACCGGCTGACCAGCGCGGTTTAGTGTGATGAGTTGGGCACCCATCTCATTGTACATTTGTGACGGCGTCACTAATGCATCCGCAGAATGGATGAGATGGTGAAACTGGTATGGGTCGTAGAAGGTTTCTTCGCCTTGCGGCCAGCTTACAACAAGTTGATACAGCGACGCGGTTAAGTCCATTTCCCCTTCAAGCACGAAGCCACTGTCGGCTTCTCTGCTTAGCGTAAAGCGCTCACCGGATTCAGTGACTGCGTCAATGCTGTCAGCGCCCGGCATGTACACACGCAGTGTAATACCGTTCGACTGAAATTGAGGCCCTAAAAACGAGAATGGGTCTGAAAATGCAGCCCTTTCGAGCTGCATGTATTCCTTATCACTGCGGGTCACGGTTAGTGTGTCCAACGCATTACTCCTGATTACGATTTTTGTGCTGCTTTTTCTCGTGTTTCGGTTAACCCACGAGTTAAATCAACAATATTTTCGCGGGTGAAGATGTCATCTAAGGTGGTCGACAGCTTACGTCGCCAGTTAGGGTATTCATCCACAGTGCCCGGAATGTTGACTGGCATATCCATTTCTAGCCAGTCTTCAAGCTGTAGGCTGAGTAAGGCACTTGAGCTTGCTGCCATGTGTAATTGCATCGCCTCACTCAACGTCCTATCCATAGGGACATATGCAGCATCATGCCCTATACCCTCAGGAAGATAACCATGCCATGACAAACTATCAAGGATTTTTTGCTTACTTTCCGCACGGCTATCAAACAATGACTGCAACTGTTCCTTGTTTGGATACAGACCAAGTTCTTCACCCAGCTTCAAATCATCGCAGTGCCAGAAGCCTCGTAGCGTTGGCATATCATGCGTACACAATGCCGCCATAGACTGGTCTGCATAGTGCTTAGGCGAATAAAACCCACCGTCTTCGGCAGTTTCAAAGAAGAATACTTTGTAGGAATGGATACCCGCTGTCGACAATTTTTCGACAATCTCATCCGGCACCGTACCCAAATCTTCCCCGATCACCGTACACTGGTGACGATGACTTTCCAGTGCCAAAATCGCCATCATGTCTTCGACTGGGTAGTACATGTACGCCCCGTTCTTCGCCGAATCACCCTTTGGAATCCACCATAGGCGAAGTAGACCTAACACATGGTCAATACGTAGTGCACCACAACTGCGCATATTGGCACGTAACAACTGAACGTATGGTTCATACGCACGCTCTTTCAGCACTTCAGGGTTCAGCGGTGGCAAGCCCCAGTTTTGACCCAGTGGCCCCAAAATATCAGGTGGCGCACCGACGCTGACATCTTGGCAAAGCGCGCCGTGATCAGCCCATGTTTCTGAGCCAGAATCACACACACCCACAGCAAGGTCACGGTATAGCCCCATCGCCATGCCTTTTTCTTGTGCCAGTTCGTTTACTTCTGCCAGCTGCGTATCAGCCAGCCACTGCAAGTACATGTACAGCTGCACTTGTTGCATGTTGTTTTTGATGTATTCTTGAACGGCAACGTTATCAAAGTGACGGTACTGCTCTGGGAATACTGGCCAACCCCAGGTATTGTCATCTTGCTGCTTAAGCTCAGCATGTAGGGCATCAAATGCCGCTTGATGCAACAAGCTTTCACCGCCCTCTTCGACAAACTGCAAGAAAGCTTTTGCACGTTCGGTATTGTTCGCCAAATGGCGCTCAGAGAAGGTCTCAAACAACAGCGGCAATACGGCCATTTTTAAGCAAGACACTTCGCTGTAATTCACCCAATTGGCATCGCGCGCGTCATTTAAACGCTGCTGGAATTCTGGGCTACCCACTAACTGCTGCGCGGCATCACACTGCGCAAACTCCGTTACTGAGCTCACATCGATGTACATTAGGTTCAACCAACGACGTGAAGACGGGCTATATGGGCTCGCCCCTTCCGGGTTCGCTGGGAATAAAGAGTGAATCGGGTTTAACCCGACAAAATCACCACCACGCGCGGCTACATCGGCCACAAGCTGCTTCAGATCACCGAAGTCACCGATACCCCAGTTATGGTTGGTGCGGATAGAATAAAGCTGAACGCTAGTGCCCCACAGTTTCTTGTTTTCAAGCAGGGCATCTTGCTTGTAACAAGAAGGTGGCGTGACGATCAAGGTCATTTCAAACGGGGATTTACGACGCTTACGGTACACTTCAAGTTTGTGATAACCCCATGCCAGATCATTTGGCAGAGCAAATACAAGGGTGCCGCCAGTTTCGCGCTCATCCGACACAAGCTGTGATTGTAACCAGCCTTCCAGCACCTCACCTTGTTCGGTGATTAGGCGCCAGTTGAAATCACTGACACGTGCGCTCAGGCCCAAATGCATTTCAATGTGCATGGGCTCGTTACTGCGGATCACCTTCACAGGTGCCATCACATCAGGGCGTAAACGCTTTTGTGCTGATTCCAGCAACGCTTCATCATTTTTTGTGTCGTAGCCCAAAGCCGTCAACAGACGACGAATGGTTTCGCTGTCTACGCTGGCTTCATCACCCCAAGCACTGACGTAATGATCAGCAATGCCCACCATCTCAGCCACTTGTTTTAGTACTTGATCATCTTTCATCGTTCTCTCCGTGAGCGGCCTTGCGGCCGCTACGATGTTAGGGTTGTGTGGATAGCTTTTTATGATTAATTACAGCGGTAATTAACGGGTTACTGGATCAAGCTTCCAGATGTTATTGGCGTAATCACGAATACTACGGTCTGAGCTGAACTTGCTCATCAAGGCGGTATTTAGAATCGCTTTACGTGCCCATGTTTTCTGATCGCGGTATTCAGCATCGATCTTCTCATGTGTTTTCACGTAATCGGCAAAGTCAGCCAGAACAAGGTATGGGTCACCGCCATCAAGCAGATTCTCACGAATCGCAGAAAGCTGACCTGGACGACCCGGTGTGAACTCATCCGTATCCAACAAATCTAGCGCTGCACGCAGTACGCTATCCGCATGGTAATAGCGGTAAGGGTCGTAGCCCTCTTGTTTCAGTTGTTGTACTTCATCAACCAATAGGCCGAAGATAAAGATATTCTCGTCACCCAGTTCTTCACGCATTTCTACGTTCGCACCGTCCATCGTACCGATGGTCAATGCCCCGTTCATGGCGAACTTCATGTTACCGGTACCTGATGCTTCTTTACCTGCGGTAGAGATTTGCTCAGACACATCGGCAGCTGGGAACAAGATTTCGGCCAAGCTCACACGGTAATCCGGCACGAAGACCACTTTCAGCTTACCGCCCAAACGTGGGTCGTTATTCACTTTCTCAGCCACTTTGTTGATGGCGAAGATGATGTCTTTAGCCAGTGCGTAACCCGGTGCCGCTTTCGCCCCGAAGAAGAACACGCGTGGGTGCATGTCAAACGTTGGGTCGTTCAACAAACGATGGTACAGCGACAAGATGTGCAGCAGGTTCAAGTGCTGACGCTTGTACTCATGCAGACGTTTGATTTGAATATCAAAGATCGCATTGGTATCCAGCTCGATACCCATGTTGTCTTGTACCCAGTTCGCCAAACGTTGTTTGTTTTCTTTCTTCACCGCCATGTAACGCTGTTGGAAGTCCGCGTCATCCGCAAACTCAGCCAGTCCGGCAATTTTCTCAAGCTGTGCCGGCCAGTCTTCACCCACTTTCTCGCTGATCAGCGCAGACAAGCCCGGGTTACAGTATTTGATCCAACGACGTGGCGTGACACCGTTCGTTACGTTAGTCAAACGACCTGGGAACAACTCGTTAAATTCAGGGAACAAGTCACGCTGAACCAACTCGGAGTGCAATGCCGCCACACCGTTCACCGCGTAGGTGCTTACTACACACAGGTTTGCCATGCGCACCATGCGCTGTGGGCCTTCCTGAATGATAGATAGCTTGCGTTTAATGTTTGAGTTACCCGGCCATTTCGCTTCAACCACTTGCATGAAGCGGTGGTTGATTTCAAAAATGATTTCCATGTGACGTGGCAGCATGGCTTGGATTAGCGACTCACTCCACGTTTCCAATGCTTCTGGCAACAAGGTGTGGTTGGTGTAAGCGAAGGTGTTAGACGCAATCTTCCATGCGGCATCCCAGCCTAGCTTGTAGTCATCCAACAAAATACGCATCAGTTCAGGGATAGCGATGGTTGGGTGCGTATCGTTCAACTGAATGGTTTCCAATTGAGCCAATTCTTCAATGGTGTTACCGGCCGCATGGTGACGACGTAGGATATCGGCCACTGAACACGCACAATGGAAGTACTGTTGCATCAAACGCAGTGCTTTACCTTGGTCGTGGTTATCATTCGGGTACAGCACCTTGGTCACGTTACCGGCTTCCAGTGCTGAGTACTGTGCACCCACGTAGTCACCGTCATTGAAGCGTGCAAGGTTGAATGGCGTCGTCGAGCGGCATTCCCATAGACGTAGCGGGTAAACACTCTTATTGCCGTAACCCACAATCGGTAGATCCCATGCAATACCTTCCACCTGCATAGCTGGCACCCAGCGACGGCATTCTGTGCCGTTTTCATCGGTGTACGCTTCAACGTGACCGTACAAGTTAACGTATTGCGTCAGTTCAGGGCGCAGTACTTCCCATGGGTAACCTTCTACACCGCGCCATGCGTCAGGTGCTTCTTCTTGACGACCGTCAGAGAATGACTGACGGAATAAACCGTATTCATAGTGCAGGCCGTAACCGACGGCTGGGTACTCTTGTGCTGCTAACGAATCCATGAAACACGCCGCCAAACGGCCTAGACCGCCGTTACCCAATGCTGGGTCGCGCTCTTCTTCAAGCAGATCAGTCAGGTTCAGACCCATCTCTTCCATCGCGTGGGCGACGTCTTCGTACATGCCCATGCTGATCAAGTTATTGCCCGTTAAACGGCCAATCAAAAATTCCAATGATAGGTAGTTCACACTGCGCGCTTTTTCTTCCGACAGTGCTTTTTCTGTATCCAGCAGATTACCTGTTGTGATTTCTGCTAGTGCTCGCCCCATGGCAAGGTACCAACTGCGCGGTGTCGCGGTGGCTAATGTGCTGGCATACGTGGTTGTGAGGTGTTTTTCTACTGCCGCTTTGAAAGCCGCTTTATCAAATTGTTGTGTCTGACCATTCTTAGTCATGGTTCAATCTCGCTCTAGAATTATTTCCAACTGCTGACAATGTTGCCTGTCTTTCGCCGCTGGAACATCCTCCTGATAACGGGAGGATGAGGGATGAGTGAGAGGGGCGTAGTTCCTTCCGCCCCGCCCAATATGTGACCGGCTGCAAATAAATCGGGTGGAGAATCAACCCCCTGCCTCATTCAATGCAACTGAACTCACATAAGAAACATATAGACCGATGTGCAACCAAGAGAATAATTTCGTCAAATAAATCGAAGATATGTGACTGCAGTCATAAATTGAAGGCTGAGAGAGTAAGATTTGCTGCGCCAAAATTTTTCAACGGTAAAGTTATAGGGCAAATGCAATACCGTGGTGTCCATCTCATTGAGAATGTATGACAACACGGCATAACATGCTCTTCACGGCACGTTTCACGCGCCGATGATTAACGAGAGAGCATCAATGGATATGAAACCTTCTTAGAAGATGCAAGACTATGTGGATACCCTCTAAATTAACGCGTCCAGCGCGCCTTCATAATGCGATTCTGCGCCCTAGACTGCTTGAAACACTTGAGCCTGCGCCGTTTTACCGTCTTGTCTTGTTCCGCTCTCCAGCGGGTTACGGTAAAACCACCATGGCAGCACAATGGCTGAGTGAGCATTCGCATACCGGTTGGTTCAACATTGACGAGAATGACAACGACACATTCCGCTTTGCCAATTACTTATTGCAATCGATCAACAAAGCCACGCATAACGCCTGCCTGAAAACACAGGCCATGGCGGAGCGACGTCAGTTTGCGTGTTTGTCGACCCTGTTCAGTGAGCTTTTCGGTGAATTGAGTGAGTACCACGAACAAACCTATTTGGTTCTGGACGATTACCACCTCATCAACAACGATGATATTCACGATGGGTTGCGTTTTTTCCTCAAAAATATGCCCGATAACCTCACCTTAGTGGTAACCAGTCGTACCCTGCCACCGTTAGGCACCGCGAATTTACGCATTCGTGATTTGTTGATTGAAGTCGACAACGGCCTGCTGGCGTTTGATGAAGAAGAAACGGAACGTTTTTTCCATAAACGCATTGCCGATCAAGTCGAAGTCAGCGTCTTAAAAACCCTGCATACCCAAGTGGAAGGGTGGCCTTCTGCCCTACAGTTGATCGCTCTGCATGCCCAACAAAAACCAGACACGTTAGTGGCCTCGGCCGAGTCCATGGCCAATTTCAACCGTGGGCATTTGTGGGATTACCTTGCCGAAGAAGTGTTTGATTTGCTCGACAGCGATACCCGCCATTTCTTGTTGCAGTGCTCAGTACTGGATATTTTCAACGCTCAGTTGGTGACGGATCTCACCGGCCGCAGCGATGCCTTGGCGATGTTGGAATCACTGAACCGTTTTGGCCTGTTCCTGAACACGTTGGAAGGCGATAACAACTGGTACCGCTTCCATAATCTGTTTGCTGAATTCTTACGCCACCAGCGTTATTCGCAAATGCCCCAGCACCGTACAGAGCTGCACACGCTGGCGGCCAAAGCCTGGCTGAAACAGCAATCCCCTCAGCAAGCGCTGTTACATGCACAAAAGTGTGACAATGAACCGCTGGTGATTGATATTCTGTCCGACTACGGTTGGGACATGTATCACCATGGTGAAATCACCCTGCTGCAAACTGCCATTGCCAATATCGACAACGAACGTTTGCATGCCCATCCACGCCTGAGCCTGTTGCGCATGTGGTTGGCACAGAGTCAGCACCGTTACAACGATGTCGGTGACATGATCACCGAAACCGAAGCCGCGCTGGCCAAGCACAACATTGTGCTGAACGATGCGCTGCAAGGGGAATTTAACGCGCTGCGCGCGCAAGTGGCGATTAACCAGAACAACCCGGAAGATGCACTGATCCTCTCAGAGCAAGCCCTTGGTCAACTGCCCTCAACCACCTACCGTAGCCGGATTGTCGCCACCTCTGTGGTCGGTGAAGTGCACCACTGTTTGGGGAACCTAAGCCGTGCCCTGCCTATGATGCAGCAAACCGAAAAAATGGCGCGCCAGTACCACGTGTACCACCAAGCGTTATGGGCGCTGCTGCAACAAAGTGAAATTTTACTCGCGCAAGGTTACGTACAAAGTGCGTATGAATTGCTCGAACAAGCGTTCAAACTGGTTAAAGAACAGCACTTACAACAAGTGCCATTACACGAGTTCTTGTTGCGTTTACGCGCACAGATTTTGTGGTGCTGGAACCGCTTAGATGAAGCCGAAGAAGCCGCCCAGAAAAGTTTGGATGTGCTTGCCCCATATGATGAAACCAAACTGCTGCATGCCTACTCTATGCTGGCGCGCATCGCTATCACCCGCGGTGAGCAAGACAAAGCCGCCCGTTATCTCGACAAATGTAATGGGATGATGGAACGCTCGGTATACCACATCGATTGGCGTGCCAATACCGACCTTGCCAACCTGCTGTACTGGCAACAAAGCGGGGATAACGACCGTATTCAGCACTGGCTCGATCACGCCGAACAACCAGAAGCGGCCTGTAACCACTTCCAGCAATTGCAGTGGCGTAATATTGCCCGCGCCTGCATTCAGGTCGGTGATCTGACGCGTGCCGACGACATTTTTGCCATGCTGGATGAAAGCTGTGACAAGCACCAACTGATCACCGATAAGAACCGCAACCTTGTTCTGCAAGCGGTGCTCAGCAAACAGCAAGACAATCGTCCACAAGCACTGCATCAGATCAAAACTGCGTTGGAACTCACAAACAGCACCGGCATGGTGGGGTTATTCTTGTGTGACGGCGCGGTGATCTGTGATTTACTGCAAGAGTTAGTCGACATTAAAGCGTTAAATGAGTTAGAACTGCACCGCGCCCGTCATTTGCTGCGTGAAATGACCAGCAAGGAACGTAATCGCTCTGTGCATTTTGATGAAAACTTTGTCGAAAAACTGCTTAACCTGCCGGACATTCCGGAGTTGATCCGCACCAGTCCCCTGACCCAGCGTGAATGGCAAGTACTGGGACTGATTTACACCGGATACAGTAATGAGCAGATTGCTGCCGAGTTGGATGTGGCCTCTACCACCATCAAGACGCACATCCGTAACTTGTACCAAAAGCTCAACATCGCAAACCGTCAGCAAGCGATAGAAACAGCAGAAAATCTTCTAAAATTAATGGGCTTCTGATCACCAGAAGCGCCTTCTTAGGTTAAGGATGACCGATGATAGAATGGAGCAAAGATAGGCTGTGGTACGTGGACATGCCGTTCAAATTGAACGGCATTCCTGTCGGTGCCAGAATGACCATTATCCGTCTGGATAACGACCAGTTACTTATCCACTCTCCCATTCAGCTCACTACCCAATTGCAACTGGCATTAAGCCAATTAGGCGCAATACAAGCCATTGTCACCCCCAACATGGGTCACCATCTGTTCTTGTCTGAATGGTGGTTAGCCTACCCGCAAGCCTATTTTTTCGCGCCGCCCAGTTTAGAGCAAAAACGCACCGATCTGATCTTCGACGACGCCCTGAGCGCCACCACGCCCGCCTTGTGGCAGTACCAACTTTATCAAACATTACTGCGTGGCAGTGACTGTATGGAAGAAGTGATCTTCTGTGATCCGCACGCCAACACCTTGATCGTCGGTGATACACTTTCTTGGCTACGCCCTACACCGAACCTGCTCACGCTTGGGTTAGGGATCGCCAACGGTTGCTACTTTTCCCCCGCGCTGCCTTATTACTGGCGACGTACCTTTCATGACAAAACCCGCCTGCGCCAATCTCTGCAAGAGATCCTCACTTGGCCATTTGACCGTATCATTCTTTCTCACGGTCAGAACATCACACACAATGGCAAAGAAGTCTTTTACGATGCCTTTAAATGGGCCTTTGAGTAACACGTCAACACGCGCACACACGTCACATTGGTTATTTTTTGCCCTAAATCAAGATTTGGCTAATTTGCTGATTCACAATCATCAAGTGTGATAAGTGTCACTACCAGACCTCACAGTCGGCGTATATTTAATCATCGCAATCACCGATTGCGAGGTATACCCAAGCTCACTTTGCGGCCAATGTATCTCAGCGCTATCGTCTCAACAGCCAAGGCTGTGATAGCGACACAGATGAACGGTATTGGGGTTGCTTGGGTATAAAGCTACTTTTTTGAGGTTATGGATATGACTGCATCAAAATGTTATTTAAGAGACGTACTAGGACTGGGGTTAATTATTTCATCCGTTATGGTCATGCTCGGGATCATCTTCAGCGTACTCGCGGTATTAAATTATCTCGCAGGTCAAGATGTTGCCGCCAATACGTTCTTACAAGAAGCGTTGCCGCTGTTCTTCTTCATGGTACCTTCCGTGCTGCTGGCCCGATTCATCAGTCGCCCGCAGTGGATCCACGATATCGAAGACTTCCAACTCGCCGCGGCCAAAAAGTTTAGCCAGACGCATTAATCTTGTGTCAGCCCCTCGCTGAGGCACACATGCTTCACGCTTCACAGCCACCCTTTCCTTTAGAAGAAAGCGGTGGCTTTTTTGTCTGGTGCGCTTTTATCTCTAACGTTTTTATCTGAGGCTTTTATCTAACGTTTCAATCTGAGCCTTTCTGAACGGAAAATGAATTATTTCCTCAGTAAAAATTCAATGATTGTCATGCAGACTGTTCTCTATTGACTCTTTCCCCATAGCGAACAGATTTGGAGCCGACCATGACCCCCATTAGCATTGTGATCATTACCCTGAATGAAGAAAAACGCATTGGCCGCTTGCTTGACGACCTCAGCAAACAAAGCCACCGCAACTTTGAAGTGATTGTGGTGGACTCAAACAGTGACGATAATACCTGTTTAGTCGCCCAAGGGTTTGAACATGCCCTGCCCGCACTGACCGTCCATAACATGCAACAACGCGGCGCCAGCTTAGGCCGCAATACCGGCGCTCGTTTAGCTCAGCATGAACGCCTGCTGTTTTTAGATGCCGACGTACGCTTAGCCCCAACATTCCTCACTAATGCCTTATATGAACTCGACCAACGTAAACTCGATGTTGCCGGGGCGTACATGGGGGCAGAAAACCTATCAATGGGTTATCGCTTAGGCTATGCCGCCTTCAACACCGGCCTATTCCTGACTGCCTTCTTCTTCCCAACCGCCGTCGGGGCTTGTCTGTTTTCAACCCGCCGCGTCCATGAAGACATCGGCGGTTTTGATGAAAGTATCGTCTTGTGTGAAGACTGCGACTACGCCAAACGCGCCGCGAAAACGTGGCGTTGGCGTATGATCCCGGTCAGCTTCTGGTTTGATCCTCGTCGCCTAGAACAAGAAGGCTTTATGAAAATGGGCATGACCTATCTGAAAGCCAACGTACGCCGTTTCTTCAAAGGGGAAATGCGCAACAACGAAATGGAATACAAGTTTGGCCATTACAAGGATGTAAACTAACCCATGCACGATCTAGACTGGTGGTGGTTCTTTGGTGGGAGCTTTCTTGATGCCTTAATTGGACCCAATATATTTGTGCCCGGCGAGCCATTCTTGATCGGCGCAGGCTACCTGCTCAGCAGCGGGCTTATTTACGGTGTCGTGGCGGTATTACTCGGGGGCTTACTGGGTGATCAACTGAGCTTTTGGATTGGCCGCCGCTTTGGCGCACAAGGCCGACGTTGGCTAGGGCGTCATATTCACAAAACCCGCCGCCCTATCGCCAAGACACGACTGTTATTGAAGAAACGCGGGCCTCTGGTGGTCGCTGCCGCCAGACTGCTCGGGCCTATCGCGTGGATCATGCCCTTTTTGGCCGGCAGCTATGCCATGGCATGGCGCACGTTCACCCTGTATTCACTCGTTGGCCTGTTGCTCGGTGTCGGACAATTTGTCTTGCTGGGTTACGGCCTTGCACAAAGCATTGCATTACTGCCAAGTTGGGACAGTGTCATCATTGCCCTACAAGAGCATAGCCTGTTGCTGGTTGCCATCCTCGTTGCGACGGGATCTTGCTATGCGTTGTATCGTCGCTACCAATGGAAAAAGTGGGGCACCATGGTGCTGTGTTGGTTAATCGCCTTAACCGGTGCGAACTACTACCACTTTTTTCACAGCCAAGCGTATGACATGGCATGGATTTCATCAGCTCAAGCGCGCATGGCACCATCAGCCCAACATGACGACTCTCCTCTCATGTTGGATGACTTGAACTACAAAGTCTTTCCCGGCTTAGCCCCGGTCTATCAGGCTCAGCCCATCAATGTGGTTTATATCGGTTCACATCCGGATGCGCTCATGAAAAAACTGGGCTGGATTGAGAATAAAACGTTTTCCAATGACCAACTCACACTACGCCAATACATTGGCTTGATCACGCAAACCACCCCACCGGTGTCTGACTTATATTGGAATCAACAACCTCAGTGGCTGGCTTATCAGGTTAAAGGGGGTTTACTCAAACGCCGTCACATTCGTTGGTGGTACGCCGGTCAAGAAGCCGGTACACAACAAGCTATTTGGTTAGCCGCAATCAGCTATGATGACAACGTGAAACTGGCGCATTACAAAGGATTAATCACGCTTCTGCATGCCATTGACCCCGACACCGATGTAGAACGCGATACCCTGATGCACAACGCGCAGCAACAGGGTTGGCACACCGAGTATGCCCCGTTAGGCGACATTGAAGCCTTTTCGAAATCTCGCCACTATTTCACCGATGGCCGAGTGGCGATCATTACTCATCCCCAATAATCACCCACCGTAATGAAAACCCGCACAGTCCACACACGAAAAAGGCGGCCTTAACTGGGCCGCCTCTATTTTTTATCTGTTCAATCTTGCTGTTTGCGGATATTGAGCAGGCATCATGCCCATCTATTCGTCACGCGCTCTAGCCGCGTGGTCGTGCAAACACTTGTGTCCAATATTGGTCATATTGGGTATCCACGTTTTCCACCATGGCCGCCCCCATCTGAGTGACATTGGCATTCATGATATTGGTGCAGTGACCTGGACTTGCCATCCATGCCGCCATCACGGCTGAAATGCTCTTCTGCCCTGCGGCCACGTTCTCTGCCCATGCATTGGCTGAATAACCGGTATCCGCAATACGCTGATCAGGGCTTGAATTGTCCGACCCTGTGTGGCTCATGAAACCGCCGTTCGCCATATCACTTGAATGGCGGTACGCCGCTTCCTGTAAATCGTAATCCCACGTCAATGCAGGTACCGCTGGCATCATCTGACCGCCGCAATTTTGCTCTTTAGCACGCGCTTGGTTAACCGCGTTCAGCATTTGCTCAGCAAAATCGGTTTCGTCGGTAGGACCGACAGGGGCTGGTGTTACTGACCCGCCGGTGTTGCCTGTATCCGTACTGCCACCCGGTGTCGTCCCGGTATTATTGTTAGAGCCTGAACCTGTATTGACATTGCTACCGGTGTTCGTCGAAGCGCCGTCTGAACCGCCTGAGCCACCACAGCCAGAAAGTAATGCGGCAGACAATAATACTAATGGGAAAACTTTCATAATATACCTAGCAGTCGCGTTATTAATAAATGCATCAGTTCCGATTTCACGGGGCACACTATACTGACTCAGTGCTTAACGATTCAATACGAAATGGTTAAAAACCGCGCTATTTTACATAATACTGACAAGGCATCGTTCAGCTCAACTGACAGACTTGATTATAATTCATTGATTTAAAATAATAAGAATGGTGAGCCAATATAAAAAGCTACCGCCTTGATAACTGGYTATTGGGGTTTAATTACTAAGGCAATTTGGCGTGTGATTTTATYTCACTTTGTAGATCGTCCCAGCGGCAATTTCATGCAATATTAATAACCCGCCGCGTTTTATGCTTGTCATAAAATATAAACGACAATGTTGACCACAAAAAAATACCGCATGATGCGGTATTTTCCTGTTTGTTTTTATTTTTTGTGTTTTGGCTTTTTACCTTGCTGCCAAATCATCTTGAGTCACACTGACCCCTTTAATCTGTGCAAACACGGCATCACCGATCTGTAAATTCAATTCTTCTGCCGCCCACAGCGTAATGTTGGCCCACAGTTGGGTTTCCCCGACCCGCAATCGCACTTCTACCCTCTCCTGCTGATCAACCGGATGAATTTTATCGATTTTCGCAGCCAGCACGTTACGGATACTGGTTTGTGCGGGACGTACTTTGGTGATCGACACATCATTAGAGTAAATACGCACGCGTACCCACTCCCCGCGTGGCCGTTGCAGCTGATTCACCCACAAATAAGAATCGTGATTCAGCATAACCTGCGTTAACGCATACCGCGGATGACGCAAATTCACACGAGCACTCAATAATGAGCTTTGGTCTTTCACGGGCAGCCACGGGCGCATTTCCGGCGATCCCCACACACTGTTAATGTGGCCTGACACCACAACCCGCCCCTGATTCAGCATGACCATGTGATCCGCCAAACGTAAAATCTCATCCAAGCTGTGGGTGACATAGATGATCGGAATATTGACTTCTTTTGCTAGCTTTTCAAGGTAAGGCATCAGCTCTTGCTTGCGCGGCAAGTCCAATGAGGCCAGCGGTTCGTCCATGAGCAACATTTCTGGATTCGACAGCAACGCGCGACCAATCGCCACCCGCTGCTTTTCCCCGCCCGATAGCGATGCCGGATACCGTTTCAGCAACGGTGCAATGCCGAGCAAGGCTGTGACCGATGCAAAGTGCGCAGGATCAGGGTGACGGCAGCCATAACGCAGATTTCCCTCTACCGTATAGTGAGGAAAAAGCCGCGCATCTTGGAACACGTAGCCAATCTTGCGCTTTTCCGGCGGTTGATTGATCCCGTTAGCCTGATCAAAGAGCACATGATCACCGAGCGCTATACGCCCCTCATCCGGCTTAGACAACCCACTGATCGCATTGATCAGCGATGTTTTCCCTGCGCCAGAACGGCCGAAAACCGCCGTGATCCCCTGCATAGGCAAAGACAGATCAACGTCCATCTTCAGCTCACCGAGCGTCTGTTTAACGTGAATACGGATCATTGGATCTCCAAGCGGCGACGTGCAATACGGGTTAACCACTCAGACGCAATCAAAGACGCCAACGCAATCACAATGGCAATCACACACAATCGTGCCGCTTGATCTTCTGCCCCCGGCGTTTCAATAAAGGAATACATGGCCAGCGGAATAGTCTGGGTTTCACCGGGAATATTCGACACAAACGTGATGGTCGCACCAAACTCGCCTAACGCACGGGCAAAGGCCAAAATCGCACCAGTTAATACCCCTGGCAGGGTCAACGGTAAGGTAATAGTCACAAACACCCGCAATGGGCTGGCACCCAATGTGCGGGCGGCTTGTTCGAGCTTGCGATCCACGCCTTCCAGCGCCAAGCGGATAGAACGTACCATTAACGGAAAAGAAACGACGGCCACGGCCACAACGGCACCGCGCCAACTGAAACTGAAGGTTAAACCGAACCAGTCATACAAGGCACGGCCAACCACACCCTGCCGGCCTAACACCACCAGCAACAAATAGCCAATCACCACAGGCGGTAACACCAAAGGTAAATGAATCAAGCCATCTAATACCGCTTTACCGAAAAACTGACGACGGGCTAACACCCATGCACACGCAATACCCAAGGGTAAACTAACCACAACCGCCACGCTGGCGATTTTCAAGCTCAGCAATAACGCTTCAATTTCATACTCCGTCAGCACTACTTGCGCTCTCCGAAGCCGTATTGAGCAAAAATGGTCGCGGCTTCATCAGACAACAAATAGTCATAAAAACCCTGTACCGACGCATTGGCTTTGCCTTTCACCATCGCTACCGGATACGCGATCGGACTGTGGCTGCTATCGGGGATTTCACTGACCACTTTCACTTTTTTAGAAATCATCGCATCGGTTTTGTACACCACACCCAAGAGGGCTTCTTGGCGTTCGACAAGGAGCAGCGCCCCACGCACATTGTTCGCGCGCGCCAGCAAAGGCGATGCTTGCGGCCATAACCCTAATGACGTGAAAGCTTCTTTGGTATAAATGCCAGCAGGAACATGTTGCGGATCACCCGCCGCTAAACGGGTACCTTGTAAGGCGTTTTTGATGTCCCATGAGGCTGACAATGTGATGTGATCAACGGGATAGGAGGTCGGCGCCACCAGCACCAATGCATTTTCGAGCAAGGTTTTGCGACTATCGCTTTCAATCACACCTTGCTGCGCGAGGTAATCCATCCACTTTTCATTGGCAGACAAATAAATATCAGCCGGGGCACCTTGCGCAATTTGACGCGCTAATGCCGCCGATGAGGCATAAGAGAGTATCGGCTTTTGCCCCGTTTTCGTTTGGTAGGCTTGTGCGACGTCATTCATCGCATTCGTCAGTGAGGAAGCGGCAAACACCGTAACCTTATCCATTGCCCAACTGACATTGGCCATGACGGCTAACCCCAGCGCCATGCACCCAAGACTTAAACGCTTCATTTTTATACTACCTACCCCGGAAAAACAGCGACATATAGTAAGGGATATATCGCACCAGAGGAATACCTCTTACTTATACCTATCCAGCATGCACGCACATCGCACTTCTCGCGCGAGGGTATTCGCTCACTTTCACGCCATACTGATCAAAACCTAACTTTGACAACAAACAATCACAAGGGATCGGATTTTTATGCCGTCTCTGGTTAGGGTAGCACGTTCACCCAGCCCCTCGTTAACCGACACGAGCCGCTCGATGCACGGAGATTATCAATGAGACTTTCAAGGATGAAGACGTTAACTCGCTCACTGCTCGCCCTGACGACCGCCCTGTCCTTTTACACGACCGCTAACGACGCACTACCACCGGACACCTATATTCTCAGCACCACGCTGGATTACATCCATTATTATGATAAACAAGGGCAATTGCTTGCCAGCATGCAACATCGCCTACCACACAGCACAGAATCTCTGCGCGACCTTGTGAATACCCCGAACGGTATTGCTGTCTACTCCGGTACCTTCGATGCATCACTGGCGATGATACACCCCACCCACATCGCGCATTTACAGCACGAGGGATTAAGCAGCGTAAACAATGGTACGGCGGGCGGGATCGCGGTACTCGGGCGTTATGCTTACCTGACTGATATGGCAACAGCCAATGCCGCCAGCAAAGGCATCGTTCGGTTTGATTTAGAAAGCGAGACCTCTCAGGCGTACTTCACTGAACATGATTACATGGATATTACACTCGGCAATAACGGTTTACTTTATGCCCTCCGTAATGTGTACGGTGAACTGGATATTATTGAGCCCGTGACGATGAAACGGCTTAAACAGCACAATTTAGGCCATACGTCTTCATCCCGTGCGGTGACCGCGACAAAATCCGGTGAGATATTCATGGTCAGCTGGGACGGTTACCTCCATCACTATAGCCAAGAAGGAGAATTGTTCAGCCGCCAGTCATTAGACAACGCTGGCTTTGCGGATATTGATATTAATGCGCAAGGGGAACTGCTCGTCACCGCACGAGACGGTATGATGTATTTATTTGATGAAGCCGGCACGCAGCAAAATACTATTTTTCAAGGCTATACCTACCAAGCGTTCGCGGCATTTGCGGCACTACAGCGCAATTTCCCTGCGGTGTTGAAAAAGAATGCCTTGCCCAATGCCATCGAACAACAACAGCCCCTTACACTCGATTTGACCGGCAGCTATGATCCCGAAGGCGCTCCCGTGATCGCTGCCGTTGATACTACTGCAGGATTCAATGTTGAGCCGACCGAGGATCCATTACGGTGGACATTAACCGCCACACAACCCGGTGAACAGCAGATCACGATCACACTGAATGATGGCATGCAATCAACAACAAACACCGTCACTGTGAGCGTGGCGGGCATGGATTGCGAGACAGATCCCAATGCCAAACAATTTCCTGTATGGCAGCCCAACACCCTTTACACCCACGAAACGGTCAGTTATGACGGATTAGTCTGGCAAGCCAAGTGGTGGAATCAGAATAGCGCTCCCAGTTTTTCAGGGCCATGGCAATTAATCAGTGAGATCGCTTTACCTTGGCACGCAAATCGCCAATATTTGAAGGGCAACATCGTCACTTATCAAGGCCAACAATACCGAGCAAATTGGTGGACAAGCAATGCCCGTCCTGTCGACCACCCCGCTTGGATGCCTTTAGGCCCCGTAAGTGGTTGCTAACAAGCCCTTTCAGCGGGTATCACGTTTGTGATACCCGCTGTTTTCTTTTGAGCAGAGATGTAACGCAAATGAAAACTTGTTTTCCCCCATCAGCTATATCCGCACTCTCCTTAATAGTACTTATTTCTCTTTCTATCCAACAAAGTCATGCCGAAACACCAACAGAACGTGCACAGTGGAAAACAAAAATCCAATGGCCTGACATTTGTGAACAAAACTTGTCATCCATAATTAAATATTCATCAAACTTTGTCGGCGTTTCCGTTGATAAGTGGACAAATGGGCAGCGCATCATTTCCGTGGTCTGTGAGCCAGGATTATATAACCGAGGTAAAATGCTCTTTCTTGAACATGCTTCTGATGAAGCCGATAACAAAAAGCAATACACCACATTGAATTTTACAACATTTGGCCAAATTAAAGACAATCCCGATTATGCCTATTCTAAACCCACTCAACACTATCGCTATTTTCAAAAATCATCTCATATATTTTGGGGAAATCTGAACGTCGATAGCACGACAGGCACAATGACCAACCGTAATTTCTACCGTGGCCCTGGTGGTTGCGGCATCTTAACCCAGTACACCATCGAAAAAGGTAAAGCGGTAGTTAGTGAACTGCGCATGAAAACAGACTGTGATGAAACCATGCCACCACCAGAAGAATGGCGTTTATATCCAAAATCAGAATACGCTACATGGCCTAAAGTGGTGCAATAAATCACAAATTACTTCACCGCCTTTGCTTCTACGTATCTCTTCTATCTATGTACTCTTGCCTATCTGACATTCACCACATAAATATCAGATAGGCATTTCATCATAATGATTTAATACCACGATTTTCATTATCATCCTCGGCCTAGATATTCCACTGCGAATCACCGAGGTATCATTGATGAAATTCACCCTGCTTCCCCTCTCTCTGGCGATCATGAGTCAATTCGCGATGGCGGACACCACGCCAATCACGCCCGATGTAAAGCCCGCGAGCCGCTTTACCATTCAAAAGAACCACACGGTGGCCAATACGCTCGACTTTGCCAATACCGATGACTTCACCGATGCCACGCGTGGGTTCATTGCCACATGGCCCGACAAAACCATCAAAGATGCCAACGGCAACGTGGTGTGGGATTTTGCCAAGTTCGACTTCGTTAACACCGATAAAACGATCGATACGATCAACCCCTCTTTACAGCGCATGGCAAAGCTGAATAACCAGCACGGTCTGTTCAAAGTGAAAGACGGCATTTACCAAGTCCGCGGGTTTGACTTGTCTGTCATGACCTTTGTTCGCGGTGAACACGGTTGGATTGTTATTGATCCCCTCCTCTCAGAAGACACGGCCCGTGCCGGCTTAGATCTGCTATTCAAACATGTCGAAAAAGCCCCCGTCAGCACCGTCGTCTTTACCCACTCTCACATTGACCACTTTGGTGGCATTTGGGGAGTCACCAACAAAGCCGACATTGAAAGCGGGAAAGTGGCCGTTATCGCCCCTAAAGACTTTTTCGAGCATTCCATTTCAGAGAACGTGCTGGCGGGCAACACCATGAGCCGCCGTGCTGGCTACATGTACGGCAACATGATTGAAGCAGGCCCGAACGGCAAAGTGGACGGCGGCTTAGGGAAAACCACCTCGACCGGTAAACCGGGCATTGTGGAACAAACCATGGAAGTGCTGAAAACCGGCGAGATTCACGACATTGATGGCGTAGAAGTGGAATTTCAGATGGCGAACGGCTCAGAAGCGCCGTCAGAGTTTATCTTCTATTTCCCTGAACACCGCGTGCTCATGGCGTCAGAGGTGATGACCCACACCATCCACAACATCTCTACCCTGCGTGGCGCACGCAGTCGTGATGCCAATGCATGGGCAAGTTACGTGGATGAGTCGCTGGATTTATTCGCGGCAAAATCAGACATTATGATCGGTTCACACCACTGGCCGACATGGGGCAGTGACAAGATCACCGAGCAGTTAGAAAAAACCCGTGACATGTACAAATTTGTGCATGACCAAACGCTGCGTCTTGCCAACCAAGGCTATACGCCCAATGAAATCTCCGCCAGCATTCAATTGCCGGATAGCCTAGACAAAGCCTGGTATAACCGTGGCTACTACGGCACGGTATCGCACAACGCACGCGCAACTTACGACTTTTATTTCGGTGCATGGTGGGACGGTAACCCAGCGAACCTTAACCCACTGACGCCCGCACAAGAAGGTGAAAAGTATGTCGCGGCGATTGGTGGGGAAGAGAAAGTGATCGCCATTGCGCAGAAAGCGATTCAAGACGGTGATTACCGTTGGGCCGTGACGCTGCTTAACAACGTGACGTTTTCTAATCCAGACAACATGGCGGCCCGTTATTTAGAAGCCGATGCGATGGAGCAATTGGGCTACCAAGCCGAATCAGGCCCGTGGCGTAACTATTACTTAATTGGTGCGAAAGAACTCCGCCATGGTTACACCCCGGCACCGTCGCCAGATACGACGGCCATCGCCAGCAACATGCCGGTGTACTCGGTATTGGAATCACTGGCCGTGCGCATTAAGCCGGAAGCGGTAGATAACATGCATACCCTGATCAACATTCAGGTCGCCAATGATGACAACGTAGCCAGTGGCGAGTACGCACTGGAACTGTCAAACTCCGTGTTGAAAACCTACAAAGACAAACAATTTAAACAACCTGATGCCACTATTGCGTTGTCTAAACAAACCTTTGTAGACCTTATCACTGGCTCACTGTCTATAGAGCAAGCGATGAAAAGCGGTGCCTTCACCGTTGAAGGGCTAACCGCATTCAACGCCTTCATGGGCACCCTTGATCGTTTTGATCCTGCCTTCGGCATTGTAACGCCGTAACCAAAACCAGATGGCACAAACCCTATTGTGCCATCTGGGCTTCAATACACATCCTCAACCACACATGCGGCTGACTTTTATTGAATTTAGCCTGCCACACCATATGCGACTGAAAGGAACCACTGTCGAAAGGAAACGGTAGAATACGCAACTGAAACACGTCTTGATACTGCTTGGCAAACGACACGGGCACTGCTGCCACGGCATCACTGTAAGACACCGCAGCGAGCATCCCAATCAATGACGCATGCTGACTATACACCTGACGAGCGGGCAATGACTCTCCCACCAGCCAATCAATAAACGGTAACTGATGACGACGCATTTTAAACAACACATGTTGTTCATCGACGTATTGTTGAGGCGTCAAGCCAGCGTCAGACACACTAGGATCTGACAAGCGCGGATGATCCTGACGCACCACACAACACAAGTGATCTTCGGTAAGCACGGTTGACGCAAACACACGGCTGGTTGGCGCATCCACATCAATGATGAGATCGACTTTTTCCAACATCAAATCATCATACAGTTGTTCATTGCTGGACGGCGGTTCCATCAACACCACATCCACCGATAAATTCGCCAGCGCGCGGTCAAGAGACTGCCTCAACGAATGAATCATCGCTTCGTGGCAATACACCACAAACCGTTTCTGGGCGACCTCAGGGTCAAACGCCTCCATCCCGATCAACAGTGATTCAATGTCTAACAAAGGAGAGTGAATATGCTGATACAACTCATCAGCAAATCGTGTCGGCGTGATCCCGCGCCCGGTCCGGTTAAACAACGCCGCCCCCACATGCGTTTTCAATCGGGCTAGCGCATTACTCACTGCTGATTGCGTTAAATCCAGCTGCTCTGCCGCTTGCGTGACCGATTGTGTTTGATAGGCAGAAACAAAGACGCGAAGTAAGTTGAGATCGATTTTTCGCTGCACGTTCATTCAACATTCAAGTGATTTTACTGAAGTATATCGAAAAACAAGTGAAGTGAGAAAACACAAGCCCATCCGATCATCTCTCGCCCCTCGTACAAGCAAAAATCAGGCAGATCACGACCGTAATACGTCATTTTTGTGCTCAACCCTCAACGAATACCTTCTGACAATGTCGTTAGTTACATTCAAACAACAACATGCTTTCAGGAGTTACGCCTAATCATGACTTTCTCATCAATCATACCCCTCAGGCTGCTACACTCGCCCAAACAACGACCACATTAAGAAGGATTTTATTGTGACAAACCCTGCTTTTCCTGTGCGTAAAACCGCACTGGCGATGGCGATGCTCGCGCTGACCCATACCGCGACCGCCGATGATTTTGAACCTCAGGCCAATGTGAGCCCATCGGCACTGCCGCCGATCCCGGTACAATCTAGCCCCATGTTTATTAGCCTGGGCTTTGATGACAACGTAGAAGCCGACGGCCTGAAATGGGTCATGGATCTGCTTGCCAGTCACAACAACCCAGCCGGTGACGATGACTTTGCGGGCGAGCCACTGAGCGCGAGCTTCTTCATGCACTGTGAACCCGCAATGGACAATGAAGCAATCAAGGCCTTGTGGCGTGAACTGGCAGAGCGTGATTACGACATCGGTAACCACACCTATTCGCACCCCGATGACAAAGTGAACTACAACCCATTGCAGCCATGGATGACCGCTGAACAATGGCAAGAAGAAGTGAAAAAATGTGGGGACTTCCTCACCCGCGATGAAGACGAAGGCGGCATTGGCGTCGATGAAGTCACCGGTTTCCGCGCCCCGTTCATGACCTACAACGACAACACCTTAAACGCCATTGTGGATAATGGCATTCAATACGATGTTAGCTTCCCGGCTGGCATTGTGCCGGAACAAGACGGCACCAATAACTACTGGCCGTTTACGTTAGATAACGGCAGCCCGTCGCATAACCTTGCTGTTTCAGGTTGGTGGAAACCCGCGATCGATAACTACCCGGGGCTGTGGGAAATTCCGCTGCATACCTTGATTGTGCCGCCAGACAGTGAAATGGAAAAATTCGGCATCGACTACTCACTGCGTGACAAAATCGCCAGCCGTATCGGCTACTTCGATCCTGTCTCTGGCAAAGGTGATAACTTTGACTGGAACCTCTACACCACGCCTAATTGGGGTGCCGCAGGCCTGAATGAAGACGATGTTGTGGCCATTTACAGCTATAACCTTGATCTGCGCTTAGCCGGTAACCGTGCACCGCTGGTACTGGGGCTGCATTCCGCGTTCTATGGCCTGCTGAACGGAGGCGAACACTTTGGTATGCCAGAAACCACCGTGGCCTCACGCCAGAATGTACTGAAGCGTTTTGTCACCTATGCCCTGAGCAAGCCACAAGTGCGCTTTGTCAGCCATCAGGACCTCGTCGAGTGGATGCAAGATCCTGAACCGCTCACCCTGTGCCCTACGACTGAATGGCAAACACACACCGTGTACAGCGAAGGTGACACCGTCACTTACCAAGGCAAGCAATGGCAAGCCAAGTGGTGGACCATGCTGCAAATGCCGGGGCTGACCGCTTACTCCCCATGGGAAGAAATCGAAGCCTGTACGCCCGCATCTTAAGGTCACTAAACCGGATATTCAACGCGGCAACGAGTATTAAGCGCCGCTAAAACAGGGTGTACAGACTATGCATTCACGCTTATCTCCCTTATCAATCAGGGCGATAAGCGTTTTTTCATTCTTTTTTCCTCCTACACGCCCCTGTTTAACCTCGACATCACGCACTCACAGTCTGTATACTACGCCGCCTAATCATTTACCCCCAATTCGCACAGCATATTTTTCCGTTCTGGATAAATAATTATCTTGCTAGTAACCACCAAGGAATACCTCTTGATTTCAACCGCAAACATTACAATGCAATTTGGCGCAGAGCCTCTCTTTGAAAATATTTCAGCAAAATTTGGCAACGGCAACCGTTACGGGTTGATTGGCGCAAATGGCTGCGGTAAGTCAACGTTCATGAAAATCTTGAGTGGTGCACTGACACCAAGCTCTGGCAACGTCTCTATCACTCCAGGGTACAAACTGGGCGTATTGAGTCAGGACCAGTTCGCGTTTGAACAATACAACGTGATTGACGTTGTGATCATGGGCGACAAAAAGCTATGGGAAATTAAGCAAGAACGTGACCGCATTTATTCACTACCAGAAATGAGTGAAGATGAAGGCATGCGCGTGGCGGAACTGGAAAGTGAATTTGCCGAGCTTGATGGCTACAGCGCAGAAAGCCGCGCCGGTGACATTTTGCTTCAAGCGGGTATTGAAGAAGAATTCCATTACGGCCTGATGCAACAAGTCGCGCCAGGCTGGAAACTGCGTGTGCTATTGGCACAGGCGCTGTTTGCGAACCCAGAAGTGCTACTGCTGGATGAACCAACCAACAACTTGGACATCCACACCATCACTTGGCTGGAAGAAGAGCTGAAGCAACGTAAGTGCACCATGATCATCATCTCGCACGACCGTCACTTCTTGAACTCTGTGTGTACTCACATGGCAGACATCGACTACGGCGAACTGCGTATTTACCCGGGTAACTACGATTACTTCCTAGAAGCATCTGGCTTGATCCGTGAGCAGCTATTGGCCAGCAATGCGAAGAAAACCGCTGAAATTAACGAACTGCAAGACTTTGTAAACCGTTTCGGTGCTAACGCATCAAAAGCGAAGCAAGCAAGCTCTCGTGCTAAAAAAATGGACAAGATCAAGCTTGATGAAGTGAAATCAACCAGCCGCATCAGCCCGTCTATTCGTTTTGGCGAAGGCAAAAAACTGCACCGCCAAGCGCTAGAATTTGAAAACTTGGGACACGAGTTTGATGAAGGCCCACTATTCACTGGCGGTAATATGCTGCTTGAAGCAGGTACAAAACTGGCTGTGATCGGTGAGAACGGTGTGGGTAAATCTACCCTACTGCGTTGCTTGGTGAACGAACTAGCTAACACCGAAGGCACCATCAAGTGGTCTGAAAATGCCTCTGTGGGTTACTGCCCACAGGACAGCACAGCCGATTTCGATAACGACCTGACCATTTTTGATTGGATCTCACAATGGCGTACCGTAAAGCACGATGACCTAATGGTACGTGGTATTCTTGGCCGCCTGTTGTTCACCGCTGATGATGCGAACAAGAAAGCCAAAAACTGTTCAGGTGGTGAGAAAAACCGTCTGTTGTTTGGCAAGCTGATGATGCAAGACATCAACGTGTTGATTATGGATGAACCGACTAACCACATGGATGTTGAAGCCATCGAAGCCTTGAACAATGCATTGAAAGTGTACGAAGGTACCTTGATCTTTGTCAGCCATGACCGTGAGTTCGTGACCTCGCTTGCCACGCACATCATCGACATTAAAGACAAGAAGCTGGTTAACTTCCGTGGTACGTACGAAGAGTACCTAGATCACCAAGCTAAAATGCAACTGGTCGCTTAATAGCGACTTGCATGGCGGCATAGGCTGAATAATGCCCATTGTTCAGCCCTGTCTGCATTACGCCAAGCCATTCAGCCTGAATCGCTTGGCGTTTTTTCTATCTACTTATCCGCTTATCCGCTTATCCGCTTATCCGGGCAGTCTCAATCATCGCATCCACAATGTCAGTCAACGTCATGCCTAATTGACGATCAAGGTGGAACCCGGTGATCCCTAACGCTTCTGCCGCTTCTACATTTTCGATGCGATCATCAATGAACACACACTCTTGCGGCGTTTTGCCGATACGCGCTAACGTGGTGAGATATATTTCCGGCGCCGGTTTCTCACACCGCTCATAGGCTGAAATCACCACCTGATCAAAGTACGGCCGAATACCCAATAGATCCAACGACCAATCCAATGACGCCGTCGCATTCGATAACACATTCAACGAAAAATGGGGCGCTAAACGTTGTAAGCTGCTGACGGCGTCATCAAACAATTGGTATTGCGCACTGTCAAACGACAACATGAAGAGTTGATCGGCCAGCGTCATCACTTGTGTCTCTGAATCTTGGCCTGCCACATCGGCGGCGACAAACTGGCATCGTGCCTGTAGCCATCGCTTTTCATCTTGCCAATCAACGAGTGAATGCTGCTGAAAATAATCACGATCAAACAACGCCACCCGCGACAGGGCATCATCCACCCTGTCACTGTCGTAGCCCCGTGATAGCAACACTCGCTGCATCACCGATTTACGGTATTCCTGAATATAAATCAGCACCCCACCGGCATCAAAAATGATCGTAGTGATATTGCGTGATGGCTCATTGCCGCTTTTCCCGCTGAGGCATTGCACATCTCTGCCTTGTCGTTCGCGTGTCACACTGCGTTCCTGCACTGCCATTGTTCGTCCTTGTTATTGCTTGCTTTCGTTATTCCGCATCACGATATTTCATCACAGTCTCGCCCCATTCTGTTATGCATAAAGGTCATACCTTTACGGTCACTAAGGCGTATTATCACACCAATGCGTACCATCCAGCCAAACCGCCAGTGGCTAAACAGACTGGCCATGCATACCCCTCAAGGCGTGTCTCACCCGCAATGATGATGACATAGCCTAACCGACAAACGCCCAAACACTCAACCAACCACTGTATAGGAAACAAGACACTTCCGTACCAATAGGTAAATTCCACTTGGGTATTTTCAGTTAGCAGGCCTGAAGCAACCCATTCTTGTTCAAAACCCAGCGCCGCCACCATTAACACGATATGATTCACCGCAAGCCCCCATAACATCGGGGTCACTGCGTCGGCTTGGCGTCGGTCACTTCTGTTCGTGTCATCTATTCGCATTCTGTCCCATCCCCCTTATTCGTCCTTACTCGCCCGTCAGGTTGCTTTGTTCACGTCACTGTTCGTCATTGCCGCAAAACGATCATCTTGGTGAAAAGGAACTGTCATTTTCATTGCTTAGGCTGCTCTACCCATAACGCAATAATCCCCCATTACTCATCATAGGAATGCAGTTTGACCAACACAAATTCGGTATCCAACGTTTCCCCTTATCTGGCCGTGTTTGATCTTGATGAAACACTGATCGCGGCAGACTCCGCCAGCCTGTGGAATGCGTATTTAGTCGAACAAGGGTTCGCGCAAGAAAGCCTTTTGCTGGAAGAAAAAAACAGGATGCAGGCCTACCAAAAAGGCCGCATGGATATGCATGCTTATATGGCGACCACACTGGCGCCCCTGATTGGCATGCACATGGATGAAATCAGCCACATCGTCGACGATTTCATTGAAAAACGCATAAAACCGGCCGTTTATGCCGATGCCCTTGCCCGCATAAAATGGCACAAACAGCGCGGCGATACCGTATTGGTCATCTCCGCCACTGGGGAGCACCTCGTGAAGCCCATCGCCCAACTATTAGGGGCTGATGATGCCCTCGCCATTAATCTGCAACTCGATAACGGCAAAATCACAGGCAACACCACACATACATTGAGCTATCAACAAGGAAAGGTGATCAGAATGAAAGCGTGGTTACAGGCACACAATGGCCATTTTCAAGGCAGCTACGGCTACAGCGATTCCATCAACGATTTGCCGCTACTAGAAGCGGTAGACCGGCCTTTTGCTGTGAACCCCGACCCAACGCTCGCCCTGCATGCCCAGTTAAATGAGTGGACTATCATGGATTGGCGACACGACAACAACATCCTTCGCTGAGCTCACCTGCACGACGGGATCGCAATCCATTATCGACTTGCTCAATAAATTTGAATAAGTCGTTCTACTCAGCCTCCTTATGTTTTGCTGCGTAACCACTAGAATGAAAATCATTCACATATAAACACGGCAAAACCATGAACAAGGATTTAAGCACCCAAGACAGGGCCACGTATGATGGCCTCTCTATCGTCATTCACTGGCTGAGTGCCATTACCGTAATGGGATTGTTTGCCGTTGGGCTATGGATGGTCGATCTCAACTACTATTCACAATGGTACAAACCGGTGCCGCACTGGCATAAATCTGTCGGTATCCTCTTAGCGCTCGTCACCCTGTTTCGGTTGGTGTGGAAACACATCAAAAAGCCCCCCGCGATTGAAGGCGCACGCTGGGAAGTGATCGCCGCAACAATCGCGCACACGGCGATCTACCTGTTGCTGTTTGGGTTGTTCATCTCGGGCTACCTCATCTCTACCGCCGATGGACGCCCTATTGAGGTCTTCGATTGGTTTTCCGTTCCGGCCCTTGGCGCCTTATTTGATCAACAAGCCGATATCGCTGGAGAGATCCACTTTTATCTGGCTGTCACCTTAATCAGCCTAGTCAGCCTTCATGCCCTTGCGGCGCTCAAGCACCACTTCATCAATAAAGACACTACGTTAAAAAAAATGTTGGGAGTAAAGTAATATGAAAAAGCCCCTTGTTGCCCTCAGCCTGTTGGCTGCCATCGCCCTGCCTGTGACCAGCCATGCGGCTGACTACGTGATTGATACCGAAGGCGCACACGCCTCAATCAACATGAAAGTGCCGCACCTTGGCTACAGCTTCATTAAAGGCCGCTTCAATACCTTTGAGGGCACCTTCAGTTACGATCCTAACAATGTCGCCGCCTCTACCGTCAACGTCACCGTCGATACCACCAGTTTTGATTCCAACCACGCAGAGCGTGACAAACACATTCGCAGTAACGACTTTTTGGATGTCAAAAAATACAGCACCGCCACCTTCACCTCGACCAAGATCGACCCAAAAAGCAACGGGGAATTTTTGATAGAAGGCAACTTAACCCTACACGGCCAAACGAAACCCTTAACCATTGATGCCCAATTTGTCGGTGAAGGGAAAGACCCGTGGGGCGGTTACCGTGCCGGTTTTACAGGCACAACGCGCATTGAATTGGCCGACTTCGGCGTACCAGTAATGGGTGACGCCAGTTATGCTGAGCTGGAATTACACGTAGAAGGCGTTCGCCAATAAGCGATTTTTGCGTGGATTCCCGCTAACACTACCTGCACCGCCCTGTATAAAAACCCGGCAACCGTCGGGTTTTTCATTATTATTGTGCAAAATATCAGCAAACGATCCACTTCCTTACTGATATTTACAGATTGACATAGGAACCCTGCGCTAGGATGAGAGTCATAACAACAAGGACACGGTAACGTGCTAGACCAATAAGAAGGTAAACCATGACTCCGCAAGAAAAAGAACTCATTCAGAACGTCGCCAATAAACTGAAGCAAAGCCCGAACAAGGCGAAAGACGCTGACGCAGAACAACTGATCAACACAGAGATCGGTGCGCAGAACGATGCCGTCTACAAACTGACGCAAGCGGTATTAGTTCAAGAAATGGCACTGAAAGAGCTAAAGCAGAAAAATGAATACCTTGAGCAATGTGTGGAATTCCAAAAATCGGAAGCGAACCGCAGCACATTGAGCAAAATGATGGGTGGCAGCCGCCCAGCGCCGCAGCCGCCAATGCCAAGCAACCAGCCAAGCGCATTCGGTAGCTTCATGCAAACAGCAGCCAGCGTTGCAGTGGGTATGGTTGCGGGTAACATGATCAGCAACATGCTGTTCGACCATGATGAGCCAGCAGCCGACGCAACTGCGGCAACCGACACAGCAGCTGATGCAGCCCCTGCGGCAGATGCAGCGACGGATACCGCCGCAACCGATACTGCACCAGCAGACGACAGCGCAACGGCAGCGGCTGACACCGGTGACACTGGCGGCGGCTTCCTGGACGACTCATCAAACAGCTTCGCGTCAGATTACACTGACGGTTCATCGGGCTTTGGCGATGCCGGTTTCGGTGACAGCGGCTTCGGCGGCGGTTTCGGTGACAGTGGCTTCGGCAGCGATGACAGCTTCGCGAACAACGGCTTCGGTGACGGTGGTTTCGGTAGCGATGACGGCGGCTTCGGCGGCGGTGATGACAGCTTCTTCGGCGGTGGCGATGACTTCGGCGACGAAGACGTTTAATCCCCCATTGAACACCATGAAGGCATCCCTCGGGATGCCTTTTTAATTGGGGCGGCTTTATCAGCCCCGCTCATTCTTGGCGGTTTCCATCACGACCATTGTCGTAATGGCATCCACCTTGGGGATCTCCCCCAAAATATCGGTATGAAAGCGTTTATACGCGATGAGATCCTGCGTTTCGACCCGCAACAGATATTCACTGGTACCCGTAATATTGTGGCATTCCACCACTTCATCGGCCTCAACAATGTGGGTTTCAAAATTGCGTTGCGATTGCTTACTGTGGTTCGACAGCCCCACCGTCACATACGCGACAAAACCAATCCCCATTTTCGGGGCGTTCAACACCGCCCGATACCCTTCTATCACTCCGCTGCGCTCTAATTCTTGCACCCGACGTAAGGTTGCTGAGGGCGATAACCCCACCGCTTGCGCCAGATCCACATTCGGCAGTCGACCGTGGGTTTTCAGTACTTGCAATATTCTTTCGTCAAACCTGTCCATCACACCACATCATTGCTAACTTCGTCTTTATTACACAAATATAGCGCGAAAATTGACGCTATAAATCACTAATATACTTAGAGGCGCGCAACAAACTGTCGTTATTCGGCATCACACTTAAACAACGTCACAGGCAAGTATCACTATGGAACACCAACAGCTCATTGCACTGTTCACCTTTGCGTTTGTCACCATCATCACCCCTGGCCCCAACAACATTATGTTGATGACCTCTGGGGCAAACGTCGGCTTTATGAAAACCCTCCCCCACATGCTGGGCGTGACTGTCGGCTTCAGTGCCATGGTAACGTTAATTGGCATCGGTTTGGTGGGTATATTTCACGCCTACCCATGGCTGCACAATGTGTTGCAAGCTGTGAGCATTATGTACTTACTGTATCTTTCTTATGCCATTGCCACCAGTCGCGCCCCCACAGAACGCGGCGACGATCAATATCGGCCACTCACCTTCTGGATGGCCGCCAGTTTTCAGTGGGTCAACCCGAAAGGTTGGAGCATGGCGCTGAGTACCGTCACGTTGTACAACCCGGAAGGTAACTGGCACGGCATCGTGATCATCGCCTTGGTGTTTGCGTTGGTGAATCTGCCTTCTACCGGTATCTGGACGTTGGCTGGCCAAAAACTGCAACAGGTACTCACGCACCCAACACGCCTTCGCATGTTCAACTATGCCATGGCAGGCTTGCTGTTGGTGTCGATTGTGCCGGTATTCGTGCTGTAAACCATCAGCCTGTCTCATTAATGAGCAAACGGCAGCATTGGGGAACGTTGAGGGTTTACAGCCAAGGTTGAAGCCCGTATTATTCGCCGCATGGAGAGATGGCTGAGTGGTTTAAAGCACCGGTCTTGAAAACCGGCGTGGGTTTATAGCCCACCTAGGGTTCAAATCCCTATCTCTCCGCCACCTTCTAAAGGCCAGCAGAAATGCTGGCCTTTTTCGTATGCGTTGAATTCAGTGTTTGTTAGACGGGATTTTGTAAATCCCTCGTCGTGTGCGACCCCAGCACTCCGCCACATTTAAGCCTCAGTCGAAAGACTGAGGCTTTTTCGTATGCGTTGGGCTATACGTGAAAGTCGGGATTTTGTAAATCCCTCCTCGCGTGCGAGCCCAGCCGTGTGCGACTCCAGCACTCCGCCACATTTAACGCCCCCCTACTCTTCACCACCACACGCGAGTATCGCACTCTCTTTCACGTCGATTACATCAAACTGTGATATAGAAATGATGATGAAAATGTAGAATGTGATATATGGAACGATTCTACTTTTGTTTTTCCCATCTCCAGTGATACCTTTCAATATCAATGAGTTAACTTCGATGCTATTATGCACCCATGACAATATGTGGAATTGTAAGGTAGATGGGTTCTATATATTAAGTTGTTATGTGTAAATGTGGTAACTATGATAAATAACGAATATTTCAGTGCTGAAGAACATGGTTTTTCATACCCAGATAAATATAGAGAATACATCTCTGTATCGGGAGAGATTGGAGAACTCCGTTGGTGGTTCATTGGATCATCAAAAGGATTGTTTGAAATTGCTTATAAATTGGTAAATGAAGAACTAGAATCAAGTATTGAACTCTTTCCATTTGCTAAAAGTAGCGAAACGAATGCTCTAGCCTGTTTTGATAAATCAGGGAAAGTGTACTTTGTGATTGGCTATAATTCGCTTAAAAAAGTCGATTGGTCCAACCGACTTACGACACAAAATATAGTAGCTTGGTATCAAGGTGTTTCAACTGGAGTATTCTGAATATACACATAATCGGGTAGCCGGAGGTATTTACCCTCCAGCCCCCACACCACCCTGCATGCGGATCCGCACAGGGCGGTTCATTCAGAACGCCTAACTTAGATCTTTTGGTTAGGATATTGAACAGCTATCCATCCGTCTTTCAGTGAAAATAATCCCGCTTTCTTAAGGTAATCATTACTCAGCGC
>NZ_JAKJSN010000042.1:0-62920 GCF_050337005.1 Photobacterium japonica
TCAACGGGTACTCCTTTCTCAAAAAGGCCCTGTTTAAGAAACCACTCATGGTGGCCAAGAACGTATTCACGAATGTCGGTCCAGCCTTGGCCTCCGGCTATTACAGCGCAGATTGAGCCAAACAAAATATCGAACAGTGGGTAATCCACTTTCGCGCTTTGTCGCTCGTCACGGATGATGCTGAAATGCTCTTTGATGGTATCTAAATTCATGGTCACTCCTCAAAAGAGGAGCATAAGATCACAGTCGACTCGTCAGGTCAATTTTGATCTGGAATTGGGCAAAAAATATTCATGATCTTGCCCTGGGGTTAGGGGGCAATGCGGCGCGCGGCAAGGATGCCAAACGCCAGATACACAAAAGGCCAAGCTATTGATAAACTTGGCCTTTCGTTTTAGCGCTTATCAAAAAGATAAGTGCTGAGCACTATAATAAAATTATAGCTTAACTACGTTAGCAGCTTGAGGACCTTTCTGACCGTTTTCAACGTCGAAAGAAACCTTCTGGCCTTCTGCTAGCGTTTTGAAGCCTTCAGAAGCGATTGCACGGAAGTGAACGAATACGTCAGCGCCGCCGTTGTCTTGACAAATGAAACCAAAACCTTTCTCTTCGTTAAACCACTTTACGATACCAGTTGACTTAGACATGATGTGTCCCTTAATAAATGTGTTAGATAAATTCACAATATGTGATGCACTGAAACAACATTATTGAATGTTACGATAAAGCAAGGGAAACACTGAGAACAGCAACGTAACGAAGCGTATCTAAAGGTCTTTCTTTGACTTGATGTTTCATTAATAATTTTTACTACAGAGCGACCGCGATAATACGTTTTTCTGAGTGGATGTAAAGTGTTATTTCACTAAATTATAACCATACGCACTGCTCGCGTTAAAATTGTCGCCTTTGACCGGTATGTAAACAAACGCAGAAAAGCCGCACCATTGCAGTACGGCTTGGGATGTATCTTTTTCTGTGGCCCATGCGACTCGTCAAGTCTGCATCGAGCGTTAACGAACAGAGTAACGTGTGTTGCTGTGTTACGTGTATCTCTATTATCGCTTATGTTACTCATCACTTACTACGTGTTACTTTTGGGCTTCACCACTCATTACGTTGAGTTTGCCGTGTCCGAAACAGTGACTGTTTAAGCGGACATCATTTTATCGGTGAAGAAGTATCGTATGTTGTGTGTTGCTTACCAAATTGTGACTAGGCAATTTTTACGGTGTTGCATGTTGCCGTATTACTGTAACGCGGTGTTGCTGTGACTCTTTGTTACGGTGTTGCTTTGTTACTTACTGTATTGCTATGTCTCTTTGTCGCTTTTTACGGTGTTTCTGTGTTGCATGTCTAACGAGCAATGTTGCTAACAAACAATGTTGCGTTGCCTAGTGGGTGTTGATTCACATCAACGTGTTTCCTGTCGCCCTGAGCATGACTGAAACAGCTCATTCCTCCACAAGCTTGTATTAAAACCGCTCATTAACAGGTCACAAAGTAAATATGGTACCAAATGCCACTTTTAGCAAATATGAATGCAAAATATTATGCGCTTTTCTTTAAGTGCTTGAGTGATAAGTCTCGCTACCGAATTCTCCCCCTTTCTGGTGTAATATACCGTCGAGCGACCTGTCATCAATAGGCGAAAGAATGATCTTAGCCGTTCGTGAACACACAGGGACAGTACACGTTTTCACATCTTCTTTTCTTCTTTAAAAACAAGGTTGTTTGATTCAATGAAGGCTTTGGCCAATGCACTGATGCGCATTCCGACGGCGCAAGCTGCTCTTGCGCTTGCGACAACGGGGACCGGTTTAGCCTGGTCACTTTTTTTTCCTGAGGCCGCGGGCTGGGTGCGTGGCTTGTGCGCCGTGATTGGGGCAGGGTTACTCGCCCCCGTTTTACTGAAATATGTCCTTAACCCGCAACGTTTTATTCAAGATCTTCGTCACCCCTTACATGGCAGCTTAATGGCACCAATGTCGATGGCGCTGCTGGTCATTGCTGACTACCTCTCGGTGATCCATGTTCCGATGGCAAAACTGTTATGGTATCCGGCTCTGTTACTGCATCTGTCGATGATGTGCTTCTTCTTTTATCACCAACTGAAGCATTTTCGTCTGACCCATTTGTACCCCAGTTGGTTTCTGTATCCGGTGGGGGCGATCAGCGGCACCTTGGCAGGGCCACAGCTCGGCCATCATGCCTTTGCGCTCGCCATGACGGATCTCTGTATTACCATTTACTTCCTGATGCTGCCGGTGGTGCTTTACCGTTTATGCTTTGCGGGTCGCTTGCCCCGTCCGGCCAGACCCACACTGGCTATCATGGCGGCCCCGGTGAACTTGTCACTGACGGCGTACTTGGTGAATGTCGAGCAGCCCGATCCCATTTTGACGGGGGCATTGGCGGGCGTGGGCATCACCATGACCATTCTGGTTTATCTGTGTTATTTCAATTTACTTAAACAGCGTTTTCAACCGTCGTTGGCCGCCTTGACTTTTCCCTCGGTGATCAGCGCGGTGGCATTAGAACGCCTGACCCAATGGTTTAACACCGCCCACCCTCAATGGGTATGGTTTGAACGGCTCGGGATCTTTGAACTGCTGGTCGCAACGGGGTTAGTACTGTGGGTGGGATGGAATTATCTCGGCCTGTATTGGCCCCAAGCGGCGCCAGAGCGATTGCGCGCATCTTCTCGCCCGCTATAACGTCTGTATACACACAACAATAAATGCCAGACATGAAAAAACGGCCCTGAGCAGATGCTCAGGGCCGTTTTCCGTTCCGTCAATATCCTGTGTTCCAAGCAGGATAGGCTGGGTGCCCCCAGCAGATGTCGACAGCGTTTTTCCACTCCGCTCCCGCCACCTTTGCTGCTCTCCTTCCTACAAAAAGGAAAGCCGCTAAATGCGTATGATTTGTGTCTCTCAAATCTGTGTTCAATTTATCATAATTTTTTAGTAACGCAAAAACTTTTTGAGCGACCTACACTTTATTTGATTTTAATCATCAAAGTTGAATTTTGGCTTTTTTTGCCTTCCATTCTGCTTTACAAACGATTATCCCTTGTAAAATAGGCGTTAAGCCGGTCTATTTCCGTTATCGAACATCGCCTGATGTGCACGTCAGTGGCTGGCGACCGGATCAGTCTCACCCTCTCCCCGATGTCGCTGTGTGATAATTGATCCATTCTGCCAAATAACCACCACTACACACTCAACTATTTTTTAATCATTGCACAGATTAATACACCGCGGCCCCCTATGCCCGCTTTCGCCCTGTAATCCCCCCACAGGCGGTTGAATCCAAGGCCCGTAGATGTGCCACTATCACATAATTCCCGTTACATAACGGCGTAAAGCTGGGATAATACCGCCCTTCTCGGGTGCCCCTGTCAGGGAGTGTCATCCGTATTACACGCCAATATTCAGACCAGCAGGACATCCCTATGCGCGCTTTTGTTTTACGAGCCCGTTCGGCCCCCACTAACAGCCAGCAACTTTTAGCGTCAGTCGGCCAAGAAGCCCACACAGAGATCTTGGCGCACACCTTGATGAACACCATTTTTGTGGCACAGTCACACCGTGAAGATGTAGTGGTCCATTTGGTGCTCGAAAGTACGCAAGACTATTCCCGTACCATCACGTTTACGGCTAACGATATCACCAATGTGGGTGGCTTCCATGAGCAAGCCCTATTGGAAAAAGTGGTACGTGCACTGGATATGTCGGTGGGCATGGGGAAAGAACAGACCCGCCAGGTTGAGCCGGGGATCACCGTGCGCACCATCAGTTTTGAAAAGCTGGTGGTTGAGTTGGCTGAAGACTATCAAATCTACATGATGGATAAGAAAGGCGAATCGATCCGCACGCAGGAATTTGCCGGCAACTGCTGTTTCTTACTGACCGATCATATCCCGATGCCGAAGAAAAGCATGAACAGCCTGAAGCGCTTAGGTACGATTAAAATCAGCCTTGGCCCGAAAATGCTGTTTGCTTCACAGTGTGTGGTGTTGATCCACAATGAATTGGATCTGTGTGAGTAACGCGATCGCCGGTATCCTGCTGCACTGAGTCACGCGGTTGGGTGATACCGTTTGGTGGCAGAGACATAAAAAACCGTCAATCATGTTGACGGTTTTTTTATCCTTCCCGTACCAAGTGCCACAGCCGTCATTCATTGAGAGTAACGTTTCATACTAAAAATGACCGAGATACGCTTTGCCAATCAGATCATTATCTTTTGTTAATAAATGACGATTGATATGATCTAAGGTGCTCAATTTAACGTCACTCAACGTTCCTTTTATAGCGAGCAAATTCGAAGCATGAGTACTATCGATAAGTAAATTATCATGCGCTAAATTTTCTAACAGTATTTTCATTTCCTCAAGCACCTCATAAGGGTCGAGTAATTTAAAATCACCGTTAGTAACCTGTCTAAATAGCGCCGTTCCTTCCATTGGGACTGTGGTTAATAAACCCAATAAATACGGGTTCATCTGGTTAATTAATTGCGCCGTTTCCAAGGCATGACGTTTAGATCGCTCTGAACTCCCCCCCAGGCCAATCATCACCATAGCAACCAGTTTAATGCCGGCACCGACAATATTCTGACCTGCTGCGAGCATTTCCGCCGAGTTAACCCCTTTACGAACCGCTTTTAAAACCGCATCAGAACCCGATTCAACGCCAAGGTAAGTCATGCTCAACCCAGCTTTCTTTAGTTGTTTGAATTCATCCAGTGTTTTATCAAGCGTGCTTTGCGGCCCAGCATAGGTACTCACATGCGTCAATTTTGGAAATGTCGTATAAAGCTCAGATAAAATCTCTAACAGTATCTCTGTAGGGAGTGAGATCGCATCGCCATCACTTAAGAAAACTTTTTCGACTTTGTCACCGAATGCCGCCTTCGCCATACGGATATCTTCTTTTAGATCCTCTATAGGACGCACTCTATAACGAACATCTTTGTACATTGAGCAATAAGTGCATTTATTGTAAGAACACCCAATCGTGCATTGTAGAATATAAGCGTCAGCCTCTGGTGGCGGACGATAAATATCACCTTCGTATCTCATGAGTCACCTTCGCAGTAGAATAAAATGAGCCGCGGTATCAAGGCCACACCTTGAATATCTTTTGCTTCGCGTTCAATTTGCCCGCCATATTTTAAGAATGCAGAGCTAATGCCTGCTGTTTTTACTCTTTAGCACCGTCTCCGTCAGTGACGTAACAATAACCGCTGAATTAGCCAATAAAAACACCTTTAATGGCACAATATTGATGCTAGTATTGCACCAATCGTGTATTGGTCTATTCTCAAGAGGCGCTTATGGACTTTTCCAATCGTTTGCTTTTATTGCTAGAAATCAATGAATTAGGTTCATTCACTAAGGTTGCTGAGCAAAAGAATCTTGATCGATCTGTCATATCAAAGCAGATAAATCGTTTAGAAGAAGAATTAGGTGTGCGTTTACTTAACCGTACCACGCGATCCATATCGTTAACGGCAGCGGGCAGTGAGATGCTGAGCCAAGCCAAACTGTTACGTGAGTTGCTTAATAATACCTACCGTTTAGCGCAAAACTACCATTCTGAACCCAGAGGAACATTGCGAATCACGAGTTCAATGGTGTTTGGCCGCCAGTACGTTCAAGAGGCGATTTCTGTTTTTCAGAAGCAATATCCAGCAGTGAAGTGCGAGCTGAGATTAGAAGATAGACTGGTCGATATTGTGCAAGAGGGCTTTGATATTGGTTTTCGTATTGGCAAGCCAAAGAACTCCAGTTTGATTTCTCGTAGGATTGCTCGCAGCCGTTTGTTAATTGTGGCTTCACCGGATTTCATTCAACAGCATGGGAAGATAGAGACCATTGAACAGTTAGAGTCGCTACCTGCTACGGTGTATTCCGCTCCAGGTTTATTCATCGATAAATTCCGTTATCTTGATGAGAACAAGGTTGAACAGCAGTTTCATTTAAATGCCGCTTACAAAGTGAATGACGTTGAAATGGTGGTAAAAAGTGCAGTGGCAGGGAATACACTTGCTGTCGTCACGGCTCAAATGATTGGGAATGAAATCATTGAGGGAAAACTGATTCCTATTATGACGCATTTAAATCTTGATGATTTTGGAACATTTTATGCCGTGTACCCACATCGCGACGCCCCCATCAAAACGAGGTTGTTTATTGATATTTTAACGTCGATTGTTGGAGAAAACCTGCCGATTTGGGAGCGAAACATACCCCATTTCGAGCAACTTTATTCCAGAAAAGACGTTTAAAAGCATATTATTAGCGATAGGAAGCAGGAATGCTTTGATCGACGCATACAAAAAAACCGCTAGCATGATGCCAGCGGTTTCGTAATGAGGAAATGGTTACAGGCGAAGCAATTAAGCGTGTAGAAGCGCCATTGACTCTTTCGCAATAACCCACTCTTCGTTCGTTGGGATAACCATCGCTACCGGTGTGTTTGGCTGCGTGATCACACCACGGTTACCGAAGCGTGCTGCGGCGTTTGCCGCTTCGTCTTCACGGTAGCCGAAGATCTTCAAGTTTTCTAGGATCTTGCTACGGATTGGCTGTGAGTTTTCACCGATACCAGCTGTGAAGATGATGCCATCTAGCTCATCCAACGCCACCATGTAAGAACCCACGTATTTTGCTACACGGTAGCAGAACAGTTCAAACGCTAGCGTTGCACCTTCGTGGCCATTTTCCATCGCTTCGATGATGCCACGGCAGTCGCTTGTTAGGCCAGATACGCCTAACAGACCTGATTTCTTGTTCAGCTCGTCGAACACTTCTTGCTCAGACCAGCCTTTCTTCAGTAGGAATTCGATGATGCTTGGGTCAAGGTCACCACAACGTGTACCCATCATTAGACCAGCCAGTGGGGTAAAGCCCATGCTGGTGTCAACGCTCTTACCGTTCTTGATAGCACACACAGAGGCGCCGTTACCCAGGTGAACAGAGATGAAGCTGCTCTCATCAATTGGCTTGTTGATCATTTTTGCTGCTTCACGGCTCACGAAGTAGTGGCTTGTGCCGTGGAAGCCGTAACGACGGATACCGTAGTCGTTGAATAGCTTCTGAGAGATAGCGCCAGTGTATGCTTTTGCCGGCATTGTCTGGTGGAACGCTGTGTCAAATACCGCGTACTGAGAAAGGGTTGGGAACGCTTTCATTGTCGCACGCATACCGATCACGTGTGCTGGGTTGTGCAACGGTGCAAGATCGCTCAATGCTTCGATCTCGTTCAGTACGCTGTCATCCACTTTCACAGTCTTCGTGAATTTCACACCGCCGTGTACAACACGGTGACCAATCGCGACGATATCTTGCTTGATACCCTGCTCTTCTAGCAGCATAACAATGCGATCAACAGCTTGCTGGTGGTGGTTACCTGAATCATCAAGTTTGTATTCGTGTTTCTCGCCGTCGATTTTCCAGCTCACGACCGCTTCAGGTAGACCGAAACATTCGCCTAAACCGCTAAGGGTCGCTTCACCACTTACCGTGTCGATCAATGCAAACTTCAGGGAAGAACTGCCAGAGTTGATTACAAGTACTAGAGAGTTGCTCATGGTTATCTCATCAGATTATTGAGGTACACACGCGGACAACAAATGTCCCGTTACACGTCTTTGGGTCAACTGCAGAGGAAAATGTGTGGAGCAGCATTTTCTCAGCATTTTATCTTTTGATTACATTATTCAATTTTTTTTGAATAACTCAACTTTTGTTTCGAGTATTTTGAAAAAAATTGAAAAATCACTGGTTCAGATCAAGTTTAACCCGCCGAAAACGATTACCTTGGCTTATTTATTGAGCAATAACGTTTTTCTATGTAACGTTTTTGATACCACTTAAACAAAAATCACAAAATAAACCACGACGGAATTCGGCGGTGAAACGGCATCTCAAGATAAGAATAGGTGGGGTACCACCTCCTCGCCGTCGGCAAGCAGGCTGACACCCTCAACAGGCAGGCATTACAACGTGATCGTTTGAGGCGTTGTTGGGGTTAAGGTGTCAAACCATCGGCTAAGAAACACCATCAGGTGACGGATACGGGGGTTCACATGCACATCGCGGTGACAGACCAACCACCACTGTGCAGGGGGGATCGGCGCATCCGGAAAAACAGGCACCAATTCGACGTGACGCTGAGCGACTTCTTTGTACATGGCAGCAATACCGGCTTTCGCACGCACCAGCTCCAATTGCATCATGTAGCTGTCCGTACGATAGGGAAATTGTGACTTTACCACTGGCTTGCCGAGCTGTGCGGCGGTACGGGTATACAAATCTAACTGATCAAAACCAATGATATGAAAATCACGCCCATGCATGTGTTCTAGTGAGGTTGGCATACCGTATTCCGCGATATAATCCTGATGCGCAAAAAAACCGACCGCATGCTGATAAAGATGACTCACGACCAAATCCGGCTGGGTGTGACGCTGACGCGAGATCTGCACATCGGCTTCCCGCTTGTTCAAATTGACATCTTGGTTATTAACCAGGATCTCCACTTCGATGTGAGGAAAGGCCGCATTGAACGCTTTCAACGCTTGTGGGAGATAGTAAAACGCCGCGACCTCACTCACGGCCAGCCGCACATGCCCCTCATGATGATCGTTACTGGCATTCACTTTGCGCATAAACCCTTCCACTCCCCGTGCGGTTTGTTGCGCTGACGCCAATAACCCCTCCCCCAGCACCGTCAATTTCAGCCCGTTGCAGGATCGATCAAACAGATTAAACCCCACCCGATCTTCCAACGCTGAAATTTGACGGCTCACTGTCGGTTGAGACATCCCCAGTACCTGTGCAGCGGCTGACATACTTCCCTCTTCCACCACTGCAAGGAATATCCGTATGCTATCCCACTCCATGCTATGCATTATCAAATACCACCATGCCAATTTGTCTGTTTACTATACCGCCAAAAATCCCTTACCTTCTTGGTAATCCTTTGAATTGAATCGCAAGGTTGAGGGTAAGTATGAGAAAAGCCTTAGTATTGGGCATTGAGCATGAGATGGGCGCCTTGCTGTGTAAAACGTTAGCCAAATATAACTGGCACGTCACGGCAACCATCGATGACCCGAGCCAGCCCATTGAACTTACCCATAACCTAACGCTGGCAGAGATCAGTCCGACGGAGACCGATTTTCTTGATGAGCTCATCGAAGATAGCGATACCGTTTTCCTGCACCTGCCAGACCCGACACTGGGTGGGCAGGTTCTTTTTCCGTTGGAGACCATCACCGCCCTGATCGCCAAACACAAACGTCATCTTGTGCTGACCACCAATTTTTATGAGGTAAAGCCTTCACTGTTTTCCGCCTTCACGTTTTGGCGCGAGAAAAAGCCCCTTCCAATAGCCCTGTCTGCCAAGTTGCACTCACAGCTAGAACGGGCCGCCGAAGCGGGCGCCCACATCACCGTACGCTGTTGCGGTCACAGCCTGAGTTGCGCCCAGCAACATGGCTACTTAGGCATGCTGATCAAAGAAACCCACAATAAGTTAATCGTTCAGTCCCCCAGCCGTTATACCCTGAACCACTACTGGACCTTCTTACCGGATTTAGCGGAAAACATTGTCCACCAGCTCTCGACGCCGATTGCCAAGCAACTTGATACCCCGCGCGCGCTGGATGTCACCTACTACCCGGGGCATCAAGCCAGCATTAAAGACATAGCCCGTTGCTTAGCCCTCAGTAGTGGCAAACCCGTCACCGTCACGCACCTGCATTGGACGGTCATGGAGTGCATTTCGTTGTTTTCGCCATTATTTCGCGGCTTTTTGAGCATGCGCCGTATTTGGCAACACGGCAGCCAAATCCCCTCACAGCGCAGCAGTACGGCCTCACAAGCCGCATTATTCCATACGCCTTTGGAGTTGGCCTTGCAGCAAAGCTGGCGCCACATGAAATAAAAAACGCGATGCCTTTCACAAGGCATCGCGTTATTGTATTTCGCGGTTCAACGTCACGCGACAGTGGTCACTAAAGACCGATCAGCCTACTGGTCAATTTGCGCCTGAAACGTCTTGTAGTGCGCATACAACGCATCAATGTCATTGCTGCACATGCGATCCATACTGGCCTGCAATTGCGCCATCGGCCAATCCCACCACGTCATCGTCAATAGCAACGCAATGTGTTCATCACTGAAGCGCTTCTTCACCACTTGTCCCGGATTCCCGACCACCACGGCATACGGCGGCACATCTTTGGTGACAACGGCACGCGCACCAATCACGGCACCGTCACCGATCGTCACCCCCGGCATGATCACGCACTCGGAACCAATCCACACGTCATTGCCCACCACAGTGTCACCTGCGCGCTCAAAGCCTGACTTCACTTTGTTACCGAACTTGCTGACATCAAACGGAAAGGATGAGACCCAATCATGCCGATGGCCTTGGTTGCCGGCCAGCATGAATGTCGCCCCGGAAGCAATCGAACAGAATTTACCGATAATTAACTGATCCACGTCGCCGAAGATCCCGGATTCCCACACCGCACGGCTGGAATGATCCCCCAGCAAATACCGTACACAGTGGTCTTCAAAATGTTTATCGTGGTAATAGCCCGAGTAATAGGTGTGATCGCCGACCTGAATATTCGGGTTACGGATGTGTTCCTTGATTTCATAACCGCCAAGCCATGACGGAAAAATGGATGATGACATAGCCACCCCTTATAATAATGACCGCAGCACACACATGGGCACAAAAAACGTCCAGCTGCATCACATTGGCTCTCCCACAAAGGTATCCCCTATGTCACTACAACCGCTGCACGCCGCTTACCTCGGTGAGCTGTACGGTATTGCCTTTTTTACTGCTTTTGCTCAAGAGTATAGTGATGATACGCACATCTATAAATGGCAACTTTTGATACAGGTCGAACAAATAACGGCAAAACGCCTAAAAAACTATCTTGATCCCCGCGGAATAGCCTGTTCAACGCACGATATGGCGATGGAAAACAAAGGGCGACAGGATGCGCAAAAATGGATAGATCGCGATTGGCCCACCCTGATGGATACCTTGGTACCTTGGGTCAAACCCTATGCGTTGCGCTACCGACAAGACGCGGCGCAAGCCACCGATCACCATGCTATGTTTGACTTGGTGCAACAGCATGAAGATGCCATTTACGCCTTTTTATTGGCAGAGCAGCAGGCCACGCACAGTGGGACTCCGCATTTGGAAGCGTTCATTGCCCGCTATCCGGAGGATGAGGCGTGATCCGCAGAATTGCGCCCTCAGCCTTGCCTACGGGCGATACAGATAACAAAACGTCACCCTGTGTGTTGTAGAAAGCCTCTGCGTGTATTAACAATCAAGCACGGACATGCTTTAGGATCTGACACGTTATGGCAAAAACACCCCATAAAATTCGCTGCGTTATTTTTGATTGCGATGGCACGTTAGTGGACAGTGAAAGGCTGTGTAATCAAGCCTTGGTGAATATTTTCACGCGCCAAGGCGGCACGCTGACGTTAGCCACCTGCATGGCCCATTTCCAAGGCGGGAAAATTGTCGACATCTTGAATGAAACCCGTGAGCGGGCGGGCGTGCGCTTACCGATCGACATTTTAGAACCCATGTACCGTGAAGAGTGTCGCCGACTGTTTGAGCAACACCTCACGCCCATTGCGGGAGTGCCGGAACTGCTCGCGCACCTCACGGAGATGGGGATTGATATGTGCATTGCGTCCAACGGGCCCATTCAGAAAATGGAGCAAACGCTGGGGCTGACCAATCTGATGCCCTACTTTGAACACAAACTGTTTAGTGGGTTTGAAGCCAGCAGCTGGAAACCGGATCCGGATTTACTGCATTTTGCCGCCATGCACATGGGCTACCGCCTGCAAGACTGCGTGTTTGTTGATGATACACGTAATGGCGTGCTCGCTGGCGTCAACGCAGGGATCCCAACCTTTCATTACGCCGCCCCCGATGCACCACGCTTGCACCTGCCGACGGTCACCACCCTAACCGCCATGCCGCAACTGCTTGAGCACATCACCAAAAAATAAGGGGAAGCATCATGCTTCCCCTCACTCTCGGTTCACTTAATCGGTCTGCTTACGGTTCGTTGTCAGCGAAAAACGTATCCCATGACGCCTGCCACGTTTGATCTTGGTACTCTTTGGTGGCCGATTTATGTTCGGCCCCTGACAGTGATGCCCGCGATGGCGGCGTCATCGCCGTGTTAACCATTGATCCCGCGTTAGCCATTGTGCCATTCAGCGCCGATGTATGCGCTGTGGAAGGGCTCGCCGCAGACACCGACGATGTGCCCGTCTGCTGCCACGATAACGCATCCAACTCGTTATTGAGCGCCTGCGACGCCGACATGGCTTGACTCGGTGGCTCAATAGTCGCCGGATCGTTGATCAGCAAAGCATCATGAATATCCGATTCCACCACCTCTTTGCCTGTCGCAAGCGCTTGTTGCACCTCACGGCTCGGGCGATACCCTTTGCGCGCATAGATCCGATCCAACAGTTGGATCACCGCCAACGGGGGCGCCTCTTCCTGTTTAATCATCTTATAAATCGTGTTGGCTACGTTCTGCACACCCAAGATGGCATCAATGCCTATCCGCTGTACCGCCTTATCGCGTTCAACTTTCGCCGCCTGCTGCCCATTCACGTACGCCATGGAATACCAAATATACGCCACGGCTGCATCATTGGCCGCCGTGCCTAAGTGCATACGCGCTGCCAGTAATTGGGCTTCGATATTGTCCAATTCTGCTGCGCGTTCCAGCCAGTACAAAGTGTGGGCTTTGTCTTTCTCCACCCCTATTCCCATTTGGTAGCAATACGCGGCCTTCACACAGGCTTTTGCATCATTTTGCAGCGCAGCCCGTACGCGCCACATAAAGGCAGCCTGTGGATTTTTATGGGTATTTTTCTCTGAGATGAACCAGTCACCCAAGAACAATTGCGCAGGCAACCACCCTGCATCTGCGGCGGCTTCCACGTTCCCTAGACCGGTTTCAATATCAATTGCCGTGCCTTGACCGCGAATTTGATAGCGACCTAAATCAAACAACGCGGCCGGATCACGCTGCTGTGCTTTTAGCACCTGTTCCCAATAGCGGGATTTCGCTTCTCCTTCCGGATCCTCCATGTCCATCCGACATAAACGCGCCAACGCATTTTGCCCGATGGCATTGTTCTGCTCTGCCGCTTTCAAGTACCAATACAAGGCTTCACGCAGGTTGCATAACTCAAACTCTTTCGCCAATGACAACTGACTCGGAATATGCCCGGTTTGTGCTTTAAACACTTTCTCTTCACGCTCTGCGACTTTGGCCCGTTCCAATACTCGCTTATATTTATCTTCTTTTATTCGCTGTGCTTCACGGACTTTTTGTTGCTTTTCCTGGGCATCAAAATAGCGAAACAGCATCCAAGCGAGCAAACCGCCGGCCACACCCAGGCCAACCAGTAGATTAGACATACACCCTCAATGGCTTTTAACTCATCTTTCCTGTGCCTGTGGCCCCGCACGCCACCGCCAAATGGGCGCTTTCCACCCTCATCGCCAGCGCGAAAATAAACGGTAACGCGATCACCAGTTCCACAGAAAAACAACAACAACCAGCAGATGAGTGCTAAATTTTTGAATAACGCGTCATGATAACACCACTTGTTGACACCATTCGACCCATAATCACGATTTAGGAGGCAGGGATGTTTCTCGACTATTTTGCACTCGGCGTTTTATGTTTTGTCGCGGTGTTTTTGTTTTACGGCATCATCGCGATCCATGACATTCCTTACGAAATATCAAAAACCCGTAATCACCCCCACCAAGATGCTATTCACTATGCTGGCTGGGTCAGTTTGTTCACCCTGCATGCGTTGTGGCCCTTCTTGTGGATCTGGGCCACGCTGTGGCGAGAAGATCGCGGCTGGGGATTCACCAAAATTCAAAACGAACAGCATGAGTTGCACCATGAACTGCTCAAACTGACCGAGCAAGTCGAATACCTCACCGAAAAAGTGGCACAGCTGGAAATCATGCAGGCACGCCAGCAGAAAGGGGATCGCTAATGGATTTATTGCTGATCTTAACCTACGCCGCGCTGTGTATCGCCATTTTTAAAATCTTCAATATCCCGTTAAACAAATGGACGGTGCCCACTGCCGTACTGGGGGGCGTCATCTTGGTCGGCACACTGATCTTACTGATGAACTATAACCACCCCTACACCAACCAAGGGGGACAACTGTTTGTTACCACCCCGATTGTGCCCGGTGTGCGAGGCAAAGTGATCGAGGTGCCCGTCACCCCGAATACGTTAATCAAAAAAGGGGAGATTTTATTTAAAATTGACCCAACGCCGTTTCAGGCGCAAGTGACGTTACAACGGGCAGCACTCGCCGAAGCCAAGCAAACCGTATTAGGGCTGGAAGCCAGCTATAAAGCCGCACAGGCAACCACCGCGAAAGCCGTCGCCGAACGCACCCGTACCCTCAATCAATTTAACCGTTATGAAAAAGGCTTTAAACGCGGGGCTTTTACCGCTGCCGAAGTCGACAATCGCCGCCAATTTTACCGCAGTGCCGATGCCGCTCTGGAAGCGGCCCGCGCTGAGGAACGCCGGGCTAAGTTGGCCTATGACTCCGAAATCATGGGCGAAAATACCACTGTCGCCAAAGTGCAGGCCAGTTTAACGCAAGCCGAATTTAACTTAGCCGAAACCGTGGTACACGCCCCGACCGATGGCTATGTCACGCAAGTGCAATTGCGCCCCGGCATGATGGCCGTGCCCCTGCCGTTGCGTCCGGTCATGACCTTTATTCACCAAGAAGAGCAGTTTTACATTGGTGCCTTTCGGCAAAACTCCTTGCTACGTCTTGAGCCCGGGTTCAAAGCGGACTTTATTTTCCGCGCCCTGCCAGGGAAAACCTTTCAAGGGGAAGTGATTGAAGTGCTGCCTGCCATCGGGGAAAGTCAGGTACAAGCCGCCGGCATGCTATACGGCAGTGATTTGTTATTGCGCCATGGGCGTCCGTTGATCAAATTAAAAATTAACGATGACCTGAGCCAATACGGCCTGCCGTTAGGCACCAGCGTGGAAATCGCCGTCTACTCCGACAGTTTTGAGCATGTGTCGGTGATGCGCAAAGTGCTGATCCGAATGAAAAGCTGGCAAAACTATCTCTTCCTTGATCATTGATCCGATAAAGACACGTGCCCTCGCATACCGTGGGCACCAACCCCTTTCCTGCCCCGAGACTCTCTCTATACTGATAACAGTGTCAGACGATCTTTTCCGTAAGGAGTCACGATGTTATCGCTTTTTGATATTTACAAGATCGGGGTCGGCCCCTCAAGCTCCCATACCAACGGCCCGATGTTGGCGGGGTATGATTTCTGTACCCGACTGATGCCGCACCTCCCCCTTGTCACTCGCGTGCAAGTCGACCTCTATGGCTCACTGTCATTAACCGGTAAAGGCCACCATACCGACAGCGCCACGCTGCTTGGCCTGATGCGCCACCAGCCTGACCGCATTGATATTCGTCTGGCCAACCAACAGCTCGCCGAGGGAATACAACACCACACCCTTCTACTGGCCGGCCAGCAATCCATCGCCTTTGAGATGGATCGTGACATGCGCTTTCATGACACCAATTTACCCTTGCATGAGAACGGCATGACCTTACATGCGTTTGACAGCAAGAATACATGCCTGCTCAGTGAAACCTATTATTCGATTGGTGGCGGCTTTATCGCCACAGCCGATGAATTACAGCACGGCAAAGCCAGCCAAGATGTGACCGTGCCTTACCCTTTTCAATCGGCGCACGATTTACTGACACTGGCCGACAAAAACGGCCTGAGTATTGGGACGATGCTACTGCACAATGAACATGCCTTTCGCTCAGCGACCGAGGTCGATGAAAAAACCGCGCAGATTTGGCAGGTGATGCGTGACTGCATGACCCGGGGCTTTCAGACCGAAGGAGTGTTAGACGGCGGCTTACATGTGGTACGACGCGCCCCTGCTCTCCTCAAAAAGCTGGAAGCCAACCAAGGGATCGAGCATGACCCAATGGCGGTGTTAGATTGGGTCAACCTGTTTGCGTTTGCCGTAAGTGAAGAGAACGCCGCCGGCGGACAAGTGGTCACCTCCCCCACCAACGGCGCAGCCGGCGTGATCCCCGCCGTATTGATGTATACCCACCGCTTCATGGGGGAGTTGACGCTGGCGCAACTGAAAGACTTTCTCGCCGTCTCCGCCGCGATTGGCATGCTGTATAAAATGAACGCCTCGATATCCGGCGCAGAGGTCGGCTGTCAGGGCGAGATTGGTGTGTCCTCCTCAATGGCGGCCGCCGGTCTCACCGCCATTGCGGGGGGCAGTAATGAGCAGATCTGCATGGCGGCAGAAATCGCCATGGAGCACTCGTTGGGGATGACGTGTGATCCCATCGGCGGCTTGGTACAGATCCCTTGCATTGAGCGTAATGCCATGGGGGCGATAAAAGCGATTAACGCCTCACGCATGGCATTAAAACGCAACAGCAAATCACGGATATCGCTCGATAAGGTGATTGAAACCATGTACCAAACCGGGAAAGACATGAACAAGAAATACCGTGAAACCTCACTCGGCGGCCTCGCGATGATCCACTTGGCACCGCCGTGTGAATAATCCCGGTGTCCGCCCCCGACGCCCCCATGAAATAACACCCATAAAAAAACAGCCGCATCAGGCGGCTGTTTGTCATTGTTGCTCTCAGAACCCTCACCGAGGGTCTGTCGACTTATTTGAACGTCACACTATTTAAAGGTCACGAGGTTACGCTGGTAAGTTTCAAACTGCGCTTCTACCGCATCCGATGCCCCACCCGTTGCCTTGCTCACCACAATGATGGACAAGCCCGCCAAGAAGAAGCCCGGTACCAATTCATACAAATCGAAGATACCGCCCGTGAGCTGTTTCCAAATCACCACCGTCAGCGCACCGACAATAATACCGACCAATGCACCGTTGCGGTTCATGCCTTTCCAGAACAGGCTCAGCAACAAGGCCGGACCAAAGGCCGCACCAAAGCCAGCCCATGCGTATGACACCAAGCCCAACACGGTACTCTCTGGGTTCATTGCCAACATCAGGGCAATGAACGACAAGATGATCACGGCGGCACGACCCACTTTCACGATTTCATCTGAGCTCGCTTGCGGACGGAACACTTGCTTGTAGAAATCTTCTGCCAGTGCCGACGATGACACCAACAGCTGTGAATCAGCGGTACTCATGATCGCGGCCAAAATAGCGGCCAACAAAATGCCGGCAATCACAGGGTGGAACATGGAATTCACCAGCAACATAAAGATACGTTCGCTGTCTGCCAGACCGCCTACCAATTGGTTGTCCACATACAGGATACCGGTCAAACCGACCAGAATGGCACCGGCCATCGACAAGGCGGTCCATACCACCGCAATACGGCGCGCCGTGGTAATGTCGGCGTTGCTACGGGTCGCTTTAAAACGCGCCAAAATGTGTGGCTGGCCAAAATAACCTAAGCCCCACGCCATCAATGACACAATCGCCATCAGTGATAGTGGCTCGCCCTTCACATTGTTAAACATCGTCAAGAGCTCTGGGTTTTTCGCTTCCAATGCCATCGCCAGATCGCCAAAACCACCTTCCATTGCGGCAATCGGCACAATCATCAGTGCTGCTGACATCAACAACCCCTGCACCAAATCGGTCCACGATACCGCCAAGAAGCCGCCGAACAAGGTGTACGACACCACACACAAGGTGCCGATCAACACTGCTATCGGATAGTCCAAACCGAACACGGTTTCAAACAGTTTACCGCCAGCAACCAAACCCGAACTGGTATAGAAAAGGAAGAACAGCAAAATGAAGAACGCTGAAATGGTTTGGATCAGTTTGGATTTGTCATCAAAACGGCGGGCAAGAAACTCCGGCATCGTCAGGGCATTATCCGTTGTAATGCTGTAAGTACGCAGACGTTTGGCACAAATCAGCCAGTTTAGCCACGTACCCAACAGCAGGCCACCAGCCAGCCAGAACGACTCAATGCCGGCCGCATACGCATAGCCCGGTAACCCTAACAACAGCCACCCACTCATGTCAGAGGCTCCCGCCGATAACGCCGCGGGCCATGGCCCTAAAGTGCGTCCACCCAAAAAGTAATCTGCAGAGCTTGCCGTGCGTTTATAGGCCAAGTACCCGATGGCTAACATGCCTATCAGATAGGTGATAAAGGTTGCCGTAATGGCAAAGTTGCTTTCAATCATTGCTGGAGTTCCCTCACTCTGTGCCACTGTGCATTGCAGCGGCGTTGTGGTTATTGCTTCGTTAAGTTGAAGGAGGGATCCTCAGGCCGTGGTGCAAGCAAACATCCACACTGCCTTCTGGATCCCCCCACGTGAATAAAACGGTGAAGCCCATTAATCTGGCCTTCACCGGTACTTGTTCTTGCTTGTTCTTGCTATTAGCACCTGTCGCGCTGTCTTCGTCTCAGCGACGGCCCCAACAGCGTTTAGGCACTCGTCTCGCCACTGCCCAATTCCAGCAGCGTCGCGTTACCGCCCACCGCCGTGATATTGATGGTGCGCGTGCGCTCCGTGACAAAGCGGAGTAAATACGTCGGGCTACCGATCACCGGTAGCGTCGCCACATCGGTTTCACCGATCACGGCGGCTAAGCAACCTCCGTCACGCGCCGCCAACTGACGGGCGAGCTCCTGCAATGAGGGCGCCTCTCCCGCATACGCCACACCCGCGACCACAGGCAATGCCAAAACCACATCGAGGGCATCGTCAGGGATCGCACTGATCGCCGAACAGCCACAAAGGGTCAGTTGCGCGACGATGTCATCCGCGTCAACAGCATTCGCTTGAGCAGCCTCTGTCCCAGCCGGTAAACACAACAACACGGTGTTGCCCGTCACGAGCGCAGCGGTGATCTGACCGATAACGGCAACGGCGGGTATCTGAGGTGCAGCAGTCACCACAAACGTCCCTCGCCCTGCACAATACAATTCATTGGTTTCGCCTGTCGGCCCCGGCATCAGATGAACGCGCGCGACCTGCACTACGGCTTGCTGACAATGGTATTCCACCATGGCACGCGAAGCTGGCGGTAAACGCTCACTCCAGCGACGCAATATCGCGATCCGCGCGTCATAGCCCAAGTCATTCCAGCCTTCCCACGCCGCTAAGTGTGTGTTAACGATAGTCTCAATAGTCATGATTCACTCCTTAATAGTTCACTTAGCGCCGATTAGGCTTGTACAATGTCTTGGGTAAAACGCAATAAGTAATGCGGTCCGCCGGCTTTGGGCCCCGTGCCTGACAACCCTTGACCACCGAACGGTTGTACCCCAACGACGGCCCCAACCTGATCGCGGTTGATGTAGCAGTTACCCACCCGTGCGCGGCGTTCAATATGGCGATAAGTCGTCTCGTTACGGCTGTGCACTCCGAGCGTCAACCCAAAACCGGTTTGGTTGATCTGCGCAATCACGTTATCGAGCTCACTGGCCTGATAGCGCACCACGTGCAAAATCGGACCGAAATGCTCCTGCTTCAACAGCGTAATACTTGGGATCTCAAACGCCGTGGGCGCGACAAAATCCCCGTGCTCACAGGATGTCGAGCACGGCGCTTGGGCAATCAATGAGGCTTGATTTTTCAAGGCCTGAATATGGGTCAACAATGTATCCCGGGCCGTGCCATCAATCACGGGCCCCACATCCGTTTGATGCAAACGGGGATCGCCCACCTGTAATTCCGCCATTGCCCCTTTGATCAGCCCAATCACGCGCTCGGCAATGTCTTGCTGGACATACAACACCCGCAAGGCCGAACAACGCTGACCGGCCGAAGCAAACGCCGAACGCATCACATCCCGCACCACCTGTTCTGGCAGAGCGGTACTGTCAACAATCATCGCGTTCTGACCCCCGGTTTCGGCAATCAAAGGCACTGGCGCACAATCACGGGCCACGAGCGTGCGATTGATCCGCAGTGCCGTGTCTGTCGAGCCAGTAAACGCCACCCCCGCGATACGCGGATCCGACGTGATTGCCGCCCCCACCGTGTGACCGGTGCCCGGCAACAGTTGAATGGCGCCCGCCGGGATCCCCGCTTCTCGCATCAATGCCACCGCCCGAAACGCAATCAACGACGTTTGCTCTGCGGGCTTGGCGACCACGGTGTTACCCGTGACCAAGGCGGCTGATACTTGCCCGAGGAAAATCGCCAAGGGGAAATTCCACGGACTGATACAAGCAAACACCCCGCGCCCTTGCTGGTGGATCGTACGTACGGTGCCGTCATACCCGTTCACCGTGAGCGGTGAGGCCAATTCGCTCTCGGCTTGCAGGGCATAAAACCGGCAGAAATCGACCGCTTCACGGATCTCATCAATGCCATCGTGGATCGTTTTACCGGCTTCCCGATGACACAGAGCGACCAACTCGCCCGTATGGGCTTCCAGCAGGTCCGCTAACCGTTGTAGGCAAGCGGCACGTTCAGCAACCGGTGTATTGGCCCACGCTGGATAGGCTTCGTTTGCACACGTAATGGCGTCATCCACCTGCGCGGCCGAGGCATACGTCACCCGCCCGACCTTTTCACGCCGATCGTACGGGGCCGTCACGTGAACGCACGCTGGCGAATCGTCACGCGCCGCCTCAGCATGGCCACACACCGTGACCCCGTTGATCAACGGACCCGCCTGCCACTGGTGCGTCGCAAAGCGTGCTACCTCTGCGGCAAACGGCACCCATTCGGAGGCAATATCAATATTGATCCCCGCTGAATTGCGCCGCGACGCACCAAAAATCGCCGGCGGTAACGGGATCAAACCGTTGTGCAAACTGGTACGACTTTCAAGTACGTCGACCGGATGTTGGATCAAACGGTCCACCGGGCATGTCGCATCCACCAAGCGATGAACAAACGAGCTATTGGCACCGTTTTCCAGTAAACGACGCACTAAGTACGGCAGCAGATCTTTATGGCTACCGACCGGTGCGTAAATCCGCACGTGTGTGCCATGCATCGCCATCACATGGTTATACAGGGCATCGCCCATACCATGCAGACGCTGAAATTCAAACCCGTCATTCACTGCGGCATGCAGGGCGTCGCTCCCAGCCATCGCCATGATGGCGGAGACCGTGTGGGCGTTATGGCTGGCAAACTGCGGATAAATCAGCCCCCGTAAATGCGGGGCCAGCAAAAAGCGCGCGCACGCTAAATAGGAGGTGTCGGTGCCTTCTTTACGGGTAAACACCGGATAATCCGCGTAACCGCTTTGCTGTGACAGCTTAAGTTCACTGTCCCAATAGGCCCCTTTCACCAAACGCAGTGGGATCACATCCCCCTGCTCGCGAGCGAGTGCTGCCAACCACGTCAAGACTGGCAGCGCACGCTTAGAATAGGCTTGCACCACCAACCCAAATCGTCCCCAGCCTTTCACGGCAGGGTCGGTATACAATTTTTCAAAGAGTTTGAGTGATAACTCCAAGCGATCCGCTTCTTCGGCATCAATGGTGATCCCGACATTCAGCTCTCGGGCGCGGATCAAGAGCGTCAACACCGTGTGATACAACTCATCCAGTACGCGGGCTTCATTGGCCACTTCATAACGGGGATGCAGGGCTGACAACTTGATCGACACCGTTGGATCCGGTGATCCATTCGGGCTGTCAGTGGTTTGCTGATAACGATCGCGTCCTACCGCTTCAATCGCCATCACATAATCTTTGCCGTATTTTTCGGCATCTTGCGCGGTCAAGGCCGCTTCACCCAACATGTCAAACGAGTAAGTAAACCCTTTATCGCGCTTTGACTTGCCGTTTTTCATCGCTTCGCCAATGGTGCGCCCCAGTACAAACTGGTGCCCCATGATTTTCATCGCCTGATGCATGGCTTGCCGGATCACCGGCTCAGAGCATTTGCTCACCAACCGGTTGATCACATGGCTAGGCGTCCCATCTTCGTTAGCATCCAAAGCCACGACTTTACCGGTTAGCATCAGCCCCCACGTTGATGCATTCACAAACAACGAGTCGGAATGTTTCAGGTGCGATTTCCAATCAGCCACACTGAGCTTATCGCGGATCAACGCATCTGCCGTCGCAGCATCAGGGATCCGCATCAAGGCTTCAGCCAGGCACATCAATAAGATCCCTTCCTGGGTATCTAGGCTGTATTCCAGCAACAACGCATCGATCATCTGCACCGCTTGCTGATCAGCCCGTACGCGTTCAATCAACAGACGGGCTTGTTCCGCTGTCACGGTACGCTCGTGATCCGTCGGTGCTGCCAACGGGATTAACTGAGTCAGCCAGTCGGATTCATCCACCCGATACTGGGCCGAGATCCATGGCCACAGGGTCTCCCGTGAACGGGCAATAAACTCAGGGTGTAGCACTTCTGCCGCATGAAACATAACGATTCCCTCAATAGTGAACCTGTACCGAAAACCAGCATAACCGTTTGCTCGGCATCCTCGATCAGGGTAGATGTTACAATCGTGTTACCATTGAGAGGATTTTATTTTCCACCGCACTCTACGTCTTGCGCTATTCTCCGATACTTTTTAGAAAAAGTCCGCTACTTAACAAAAATAGATCTGTATTTTTTAAATAAAACACCGAGATCATTAACGCCGCGTCGATAATTGCACATTTTATCAGCAAAACAGGCCGAGAGAGGCAAAGGGTCATCGGTAGATCAGGGCGATCCACGTTCAGAAAAAAATGAAAACGGAACACACAGCCGCATGGCTGAAAAAAACGGAGGAATAAGGGAACAGAAAACGTTGAGATAAAATCAAGCAAAGAAAAGAAAAGAGAAAAGAGAAAAGAGAAAAGAGAAAAGAGAAAAGAAGCCTGCCTCATCAAACTCGCGCAGTCACCCTATCATCGCCGTCACCTTACGGGTGATAAGACACAGAGGGATCACTATTGAGAACAACAAGCTAAGCAGGCAAAAAATAACACACCATTAGGGCATGTCTTTACGGTAACGGGCAGGCGGAGTACCAAAAAGACGGGTGAAGGCTTGGGTAAAACTGCTCTGGCTGGCAAAGCCGGTACTTTGTGCCACCTGCGCCACACTCAAGCTCGAGCTCTCAATGAGATCGCGGGCAAATTCCAACCGTTTTTTCAGCACATACTGGTGCGGCGTGACACCGGTTTGCTCTTTGAATAACAAATGAAATTGGCTTTCGCCCAAAAACACCAACCCCGCCAATTGCGTCACAGAGATTTTACGCGTGATATGTTGAACAATGTATTGATCAATACAGTCCATATTAAGTCGATAAGACGCCTTGTGATCCTGCAATGGCTTGAAGTGGCGATGCAACACACACATTAACGTATCGGTACAGGCTTTGCTCAGTAACAAATCGTCCGGGTGTGCCAGCATTTCTGCTGTGAGCATTTGAATCAAGCTCTGTGCTTGGCGATCGAGGTGAAAATAGCTGGACTGCTGAAACAAGCGCGCCACACTGTCACTCGTATAGGCTGGTTGCACTTGCTCACTCGGTACATTGAGCACCAAGATTTCATTGTGGCCAATGCCAGAGAACGCATGTTCGGAATCCGCCGTCACTAAACAGCCTTGCCCCGGGCACACCAGATTACCCACCCCTTCAATATCAAATTCAGTTTGCCCCGACAGGCCGATCACAATCTGGTTATAACCATGGTTATGATGATCCATCTGCTCAGGAAGCTTAACGATTTCAGAAGGTTTATAGGAAAGCGAATGCAAGTGCTCTTTCATGCGCGATAACCGCAGGGCCTTGAGGGAGTGAGTGAAGGCACACATCATACCACAAGTCCGGCCCTTGCCTAGCGCTGGAACGATGATCAAGATGGATTACATTACGGCCAATGTCATTTCAATACTCACCCTTGAGATAATTCCCGTCATTGTTCAACGCCTATTTCCCCCTCACACCACCACAATGATCGGCGAGTGTGGGAAACAACAACGAAGAAAACCAATACAACTCTTTTTAATCAATGACTTACCTCTAAATCATTCAACGCACCTCAGTAACCCTCTGCACCATAACACGCACTCACCGTTCATACCTTGATCATGCTTCTTGCTATAAGAACGATCCAGATCAAGATCTTACTTGATCATCGTTCCTGTCAGACATGCAGTGCCCGTTATGTTGTAGGCATCATTCATTCTTCCACTACGAATCAATAACTTAACACTAACATAAGCGACCTATTTATTGATCTTCTGCACATTTTCCGTCTTTTGAGTGTATCTCGATCATTGAAGGCGCTGAGATCCCCTTAATTATGTTACAAAAATTATAACAATGAACTGAGCATTCTGTGAGTCCATCAGCAAGGGAGGCTTGGGTTCCCGCAACCATTGCCCACCAAACACACACAGACGGTCGGCCATGACGATAAAAGAGACGTTTTTCAGAACGATTTAGCCTGAACGTCTGGATGAATAAGACCTGTTGTCGATTATTTTCCCACACGCCAATATAATGTTGTTTTTTCTCGATTTTATAAACGTTAAACTTCGCAGCGTAAATTAACATTCAAGTCACGATATATAAAATATATATCATATTCGTCAGTATTGTAAATTATTCTACATTATCCCAACGGCATCATTATGTCTCTTCTTTCATTTTTATCTACCCAACAACGGTGGGGATGAATCAACAATGAATATAGCGGATTAAACAGGGTATATAATAAAAATTTTACCTTTTTGGGCACGTTGACAGCGAAGAATATAAACATCCCCTTGAGACTGCACGCATAATTAGACAGGTGTAAGATCCGTGTTTTTGCCATATAACGAAGGCGAGTTGACCCCGACATCCCACCCAATCGAATATTCATTCACACATTTTCAAAAAATAGCCCTTATTAAGCAGGTCTACTGCATAGTTTCAACATGATCTCGACACAAAAAATAAAATGCAAACGTTTGCTGTGCACGTATTGGCGTATTGATATTCCCCCTACCAGATGCCCCATAGTGGCATCAACCACTAATGAATATCAATGTCAATAGGTGAATTCCCCCCTTACTCCGGCGGGTTGGCTAGGATATATTCGCTTTATAAACATTAAACAGGATTTCCTGCTGACGGTTTATCGTATCCAACATTGGATACTGACCCCTTAGGTCAATGGCATATACACCCTCATATGCCGGTCCATGTACCTAACGGGTTAACCTCTTCTACACGTCGTACAGGATTATGCTCGAAAGAGCCAAACTCTTGTCTTTGCCGACCTTTATGGTCGGCTTTTTTTTATGTATTTAACACCAATGCCTAAAAAGCCGTCATCTTGATATTGTAACATCAGCATATTCCTTTAAACTCCCCTACGTAATTTGGCACTCGTAATTAATCAGGCAACATATCGTGAAAAATAAAGTCGACCCTTCTTTATTGCATATATTTAATCAATTACCCGGCTGTTGGGGATGTAAAGATAAGGATTCTGTCTTTGTTTATGCCAATGCTGAATATGGTGACATGATTGGTGTGGATCATCATTTAGACTGTATTGGTCGCACAGATTTTGACATGCCCAGCCCAACGATTGAATGTGCCGAACAATTTCAAACCCAAGATCGCCTTGTCATGGCGACAGGGCAGCGAACACGAATATTGGATATTCACCCGTATTCTGATGGTAACTGGCGTGCGCATTTGTTCACGAAAACACCGTGGAGAGATGAAGAAAATACCATTGTAGGTACCATATTCTCCGGTATTGAACTCAAAGACACCGCTATTTTAGAAGTGGGGCACTGGATTTGCCGTGCGGCTGGGTTAGCCCCTAAAGAACAAGCCTCATTCAACCTTTTACACACGCACCCAGCCATTCAACTCAATACCCGAGAGTCAGAAGTCCTCTTCTTGCTTCTCTATGGTAAAAAACCACAATACATCGGCAAAGTGCTCAGTGTGTCGGTCAAAACCGTGGAAAATTATGTGGTGCGTTTGCGGGAAAAATTTAATGCCAATTCAAAAAGCGAGCTAATTGATATCGCATTAGATTTGGGCTTTGGCTCTCACATTCCAGAAAGCATGTTAAAACGCCAACTGTCGATCATCCTAAAAGAATAACAAGAGCAGCGCTGGCTGCTCTTGTTCATTTTCTACGTGACTAAGGGGCGAGACGCTCAATGTCCCACGATGTCGCATCGTGATCGTGACGGGTATAAAGGAAACGATCATGCAATCGATTCGCGCCACCCTGCCAAAACTCGATAGATCGAATTGTGACACGGTAACCTCCCCAAAACGTAGGGACCGGCACTTCACCTTGCGCGTATTTTTGCTTGAGCTCCATGAATTTACTTTCCAACGCTTGGCGCGCCGTCAACCGCGTACTCTGTTTACTCGCCCACGCAGCCAACTGACTTTCTTTCGGCCGCGAGGCAAAATATTTCAACACGTCACGTTTAGACAATTTGGTTGCGGTACCCGTGATATGCACTTGGCGCTCTAAGGGATGCCAAGGAAAATGCAAACTGATCTTCGCGTTATCCGCCAAATGGAGTGCTTTACGGCTCCCTAGGTTGGTATAAAAGACAAACCCGGTTTGATCAAAATCTTTTAATAACACAATCCGTTGGTAGGGTTGCCCTTCCTCATCCACCGTGGCCACCGTCATTGCGGTTGGGTCGGTTAAATTCGCGGTAATAGCCTGCTGTAACCAGGTATCAAATAAATGCTCAGGCTGAGCGGGTAAATCCTGACGACGTAATCCCCCTTGGGTGTAATCTCGCCGAATATCAGACAATTCCATTGTTCACTCCACACATCGTAATCGTGTCACTATATACCCTCCCCCTGTCGCTATCCAGTCAGATATCGCTCGCCGTCAGTACAGGTCGTCGCCGCCCTTGAATTTATCACACAAATAAACGTTAGCCGTATTCAACATCGCAAGGCAGGCTTAACCCTACCCTCTCATACACACCATAAAACCAGATTGAGAGGGGCCGCAAACAGGGACCCACAAAGGAAATTGATTCAAATTCACTCCATTATGGCGAGCATGTAAGAGCCCAGCAGGGATCAGATCGCAAAATACACGACGCGTACAATCATTCCATATCTTATTGAGCAAGAACAATTTAACGTTTAGTCGTCAACTCATGCCTTTTGCATAACTTCTGATTGAAAACGCAGAATTCGTTACATTTATTTACGAGCCATATCTGCATTTTAAAAGCAGAAAAGGCTTTTCACGGCAATTTGACATGAAAATTTGTTATTTTAGTAAGAGGCATTTTTGCAGCCTAACTAACTGATTTATCAATGCTCAACCACTGACCAATCCTGCGTCGCGCTATTTGAGAATGATTTATGACTATCGCCAAATATACTTTTAATGTGATTTTTTTCAGCCTGAGTTTGCTCTTGCTTAGTGCAGTGGCGGGTCATTTTTTTGCCGTAAAATCGACCCTTACAAAACAGGCAGACATTCAGCTTCAAACCCAAGCGTATTTATCGGAAACGCTGTTAGATAAAACATTTAACAGCGCAGAGCTTTTGTCTGACAATATTATTAATAGCAATTTGCGCGCGATCACTCAAACACAAGCGAGTATCTCAGTCGAATTAGTGCTGGCTGATGGCAGCAAAACATACACACAACAATCTTCACAGCCGTTCCATCAACCGGACTGGTTTACCATGCTCGCCCAGTTTGATTCGTTTGAAACGTCGCGCACCTTGTATAAAGATCTTTCGCCGTTTGCAACGTTACGTATTGCGCTGTTGCCCGCGCCTTGGCAGCAACAACTCTGGCAGCAAACCCAAGTCTTCATCTATTTTGCGTTAGGGGTGTGTCTCGTATTAGGCTTACTGTCCTTCTTGATGCTCAAGCGAAAGCTACGCGCATTTAGTCAAATCGCCCATCATTACAGCACCATCGTGAATAATCAATTCTCCGGCCCGTTACCAGTCCCTCATGATAAAGAGGGTCGAGAGATCACCAAAATGATCAACCACTTAATTGCACAGCTGGAAGCGAATTTCAAGCGCCAAGCCACCGAAGCGATCAAACTGAAAGAACAAGCTTACCGTGACAATGTCTCTAGCTTAGGCAATCGCCATTACTTTATTAACCAACTCAATTCTTGGCTGACTGATTCACACCAAGGGGGATTAATTATTCTTAAATCAACCCTGATTGATGATATCTATCGTGAAGCCGGGTTTGAGATCGGGGATAAATTTGTCCACTCGTTAGCGGAAGAGCTTAATGCCAATATCATCCACAGCGATGTCACGCTAGCACGTTTGTCCTATGATGAATTTGCGGTATTAGCCCCGAACATCAGTGACGAAAAGTTAAAAGTGATCGCAGAATCCATGCTCACCGTTCACGGCGAATTGCAGCAACGCCATCATATTGATTACCCAGACAGTGTTCGCTTAGGCATGCTTGTGGTCCATCAGGCCAGCACCGCATCCCAACTGCTGGCACAATTGGATAACGTCTTAGCCAAAGCGGCATTAACCCCGGAACAACCGCTTGCCATCGCCGATGACTCTCAGCAGCCCATTTCTTTGGGTAAGCAGCAATGGAAGTCTCTCGTCTTAGAAGCGATTGACAATAACCAGATCCAATACAGCTACCAGCCTGTTGCCAGCGATACCAATAACATCCTGCATTACGAAGTGTTCTCGGAGATCCGAAAAAACAATCAACAATACGGTGCCTCCCAGTTCTTGGGCGCCATTGAAGATGTGGGCGCGGGGGTCCAGTTTGATCGTCACGTCATTGCACATCACATCAATATGCTCAATGCGAACCCTAAATTTGGCCCTATTGCCATTAACGTGACAGCAAACAGTGCGAGTGATCCGGCATTCATTCGCTGGCTTACCGAGTTGATGGAACGCAATCAGCGCCTGTCTTCGCGAATCTTTTTTGAAATCCCAGAGACCAGCTTTGTACGAGCGCCTGATTCCTGCAGCCTGCTGTGTTCGGCGATTCGCTTCTACAAGTTTGGGATGGGTGTGGATAATTATGGCCGCTATCTGAAGTCGTTGGATTACTTACGCGAGTTCCGCCCAGATTATGTGAAGATTGATTTCTCCTACACACATCAGCTCAATGATCAGGTGAAGATCAACCTGCTGTCGTCCATTTCACGCACAGCGCACAGCTTGAATATCACCACGATTGCGACACGCGTTGAAACAGAGACACAGCTCGACCGTCTCTCAGATTTGTTTGTGAGTGGCTTCCAAGGCTACATCATTGAAAGCCAGCAAGTGAAAGCGTCATCTGGCAATCCAATTCAACCAGCGCTCTTTACGTAACGCCGAATAACCTTTCCCATTTACAGTGTAAATAGAAAAACCGCCTCCTTATAGGCGGTTTTTTTCATCTCCCTCTCAAACTAAAATCTCAACCTATAATATCAACCTCTCCCCACCTCAGCGGCGCTCTAGCACACACAACGGCAACATCGTCTATTCATGCCATTACATTCAGATTCCTTTTCTTAGTTCCCCCCAGCAGTGGCTAAGCGCGAAACCGTGCAGCATTCTCGCAAGGTAGAGCTATCGGGCTTTCTGTCTTGCCTTATGCGTTATAGAACGTCACTCACCATCAGCGTATTCATATATTAGCCTTTTGATGGGTCAATCCCTCTCGCTATTTACAGTGTAAATAGGCCGACAGGTAACGCGCATTGATGGCCAGTTCCCGTGTTGTAAGCCGTCCATCAAAGCTCTCTATAAAAACTATCCTTCAAAATAAAGCGAGCGACGAAGCTGATAAAAAGATCACGAGCCAGTAAGGCCAACGCGCTCTCCGCACGGCGTATCATGAAGCAGAGGAATCGCTGAGCGTCTGAATCAAGCGATGGCTGTGTCAACGGACTATGAGAGGGCAGTCTGTGCCTCATCCCTTTGACCTCTGAAAGGGACATAGGATAAACGTGAGCAACGACGAGCGGAGCGCCCTTCACCACAACAATACGGGCCTAGTTGCCTATAAAGATACACGCATGATGACCCCTAGAGATATGGGCTGCAAGCCCGAATACTCAAAGTGTCCTCATAGGTAAATCTCGACAAGCGGTTATCGAGCACCAGTAAAATGGCTAGTGGAGATTACCTGCCCGCTTCGCCGCTGAATGGGCATGAGGCATCACCGATATTGACCGACTCTGCACCTACATGCGTGGTTCAATACGCCGCAAGCCAACCCTGCGGCATAAACCAGGTCATAAGGCCAACGTCTCAATACCACGGCAACCGCCCCCTTACTCATCATCAAACCACGCTCACGAACGAACGCGACCAACGATGTCTCATATAAAAAAGTAACGCACGTAAGTTTGTTTGGCTAAAGAGTAACAAGGGTTGCTCGCCGTTCTTCCATAGCTTCATCCGTCAATTGATCAATCACGAACTGATTTTTCAGCTGAAATTTACAGTGTAAATCAAACATAAAAAAAGCGCCCAAGGGCGCTTTAAGTAAAAATGACATAAGTGAAATTTACAGTGTAAATTCACACCGTCACTCACGGTGAAACATAATGACGTTGAACAACAGCACGGACCGCCTGCTCTGCTTGCTTACGGCCGGTGAAACCGAAGTCGGCCACCACGCGCGGCCACGATTGGCGTTGGATCAATTTAGCAAACAGCAATGCCAGTCCATCTTCGTGATCATCCGACAGTGGCAACAGCGTATTGGAAAACCATTGTTGGAGAGCAGGCAATGCCGATTCAATGCCAAGCCCTCCTTGGCAAAACAGCGCCAGTTGCTGATTAAGCAAATTTATCGGCAACCCGGCGGCAACCGGTTGTTGCGTCATTGCATAGCGATACAGAGGTAACGCTTCATGCGCCGAGAGCTGGACATAACCGTCATACCAGTGACACGCTAAGCCTGCCGTAAACAACGCTTGTGCCTGTGGCCACCAACACTGACTGGCTGTAGAGATCGGTTTAACACACAACAGCGACGGATACCCACTGGTGGCATCGCGCGTAAAGCCCAAGCGAGCGGGGTGGTATCCATTACGTAGCCAAAACCCCAACAACTCTGGCAGATAACCAAAACTGGTCCCCAAATAATCCCAACATGTTTCAGCCCATTGTGCCACATCAGACAATAATGCACTGCCTACCCCTCGCTGCTGCCACTGGGGGTGAATAGCAATACGAAGAATACGCCCAGCACGCTGCTCTGCCGCGTCGCCTATTCCCACCTGTGCCGCCAATGACTGCGCCAATAAATGCCCCTTGGTACGCCGTTCACCCCGTTGAATCGCCTCAACGAGATCGGGGGCAAGTCCCCCTTCGGCCATCACAAGACAACACCCAACCACCTGATTATCGGCCATCGTCACGAACGTATGCAGCGCAGGATCATCAAGCAGTGCCACCAAATCTGTCGGGGAAGTTTGATAATGCGCATTGACCAACAAACCAAATAATTGCCCCAGCAAGTTCTCGTTATGCAACCATTCATCCGCGGGGACTCGCCGTGTCGAGAGGGCGGTATCAGGCGTAAACGGACAATCCGTCAACGTCGTATTAAGCAACAGCGCCTGAAAAACCCAATGCTCTAACGGATCCTCTTTCGCCCAACGAATGGGTTGTTGCAACGTCAGCTCACGCCATTGGGGCATCGTGCTGTCCAAAAGTTGGCGAAACTTCACGGCAAAACCGCGACCCGTGCCTTCATAGCCGTGGACAGTACTGGCAAACACCAGTCGATTAAAGCGCCCGAGTAACTGCGCCAAGAGAGGGGCCGGAATAGCCGCCGCCTCATCCACCATCACACAATCAAAAGATGCAGGGGAAGCGAGCAGAGCGTCTGGCGCCACAAACTGCAGGCTACCGTTCCCCACCGTGAGTTTTTTTTGCTGACTAAACGGCTGATCAAACACGGTGGCCACATGGCGAAAGAGGGTTTCAACCGCAGCATAAGACGGGGCCGTCACGGCAATATCAAGCTTACGCTCAGCCAATAAACTGGCCGCCGCCAGCCCCAGCGCCGACGATTTCCCCCGCCCTCTGTCAGCGGTTAATACCAACGGGCGCTTACGGTGACCCGTCACGACGCGGCGGATGGCCTGGATAGCCTCCGCCTGGCAAGCCGTCATCGCGCCGTATGCGTCATCAAGATCTTGACCTGTCGACGCCAAAGCCGCCTCAACCACACCAGAAGACGACGATGGCGGTACGGGTAAAGGCGCATATTCACGTATCACGAAAACGCCGGGAGCCGAAAAAAGCGATGCCAGCCGTTGATGAAAACGGGCGTCTGACGCACTTCCCCAGCCTTCTGGCAACAGCAACAATGCCACCCCGCCTCCCATCACGGTGCCCGATAAGGCCCCAAACGCTTCGGCATCAAACGTGTGGTGCCCATTGATGATCACGCAATCACATTCGCGCCCTAACCATTGACGCGCCTGCTTAAAAGGAACGATGGGCAGCGCACATCCCATGGCATCAAATAACGCCGGATCGGCCATCGGCCCGCACCACAATGGAACGCGATACTGCGGTATCCCGGACTGGGCCACCGTCGCGCACCAGACTTCACTCCCCTGAGCAACCACCAAATAACGGCAATGTGCCTGTTTGGCAGACGATGCAAGCGCCTGCCAAAACTCATTTAATCCGTCCATCTACACACTCAATCAATAGTAACCCCGCCATCATACCAACTCACTCCCGCGATAGGCGAAAAAAAACCACGTCAAAAGACGTGGTTTCATAGACGGCCCCCACACGCAGTGGTGTCGATCACTTCAGATAATCGGCCAAGTACGCCAAAATCTCATCGGTCTGGCGCTCTGTCAATTTCTTCATTTTAAGTTGCAGCTTATCGCCATCGCGCAGATAACTGATCTTCCCTTTCACCAATTCTTGTGGCTTCGGCTTCTCAACCTCAACCTTTTTCGGTGCCAGGGTTTCACCCATTTGCTCAAGTTGATTGGTCACTTCGCGAGTAATGCGCGTAATGCCGGTGGCATTAATGCGCTTCCACATCGCCGTATCACCGATCCCAAGATCCGCCACAAATTGTTGCTGCAGATCCGGCGATAAACTGAAATACAAACGGTGCAATTTCACGATCGTCGGACGGCCTAATTCCCCGACACTCGGGTAAGCCATCAACAATTCCATCGGCAACGCGGCGGCTTTTAACGCCCCACTGACCAAGGCTTCACTGCACTGGCAATATTTGGCCAACTCTTTTTGATCCGCCACTTTGCCAGAATCAAGCAAAGATTGCATTTCCTTGCCACGCTCAAACAACGACAACGGTTTGTGCGCATTGGCCACGTCAGACAAGAACTTGGCATGCTCACTGTTGATCCCCTTACCGACATAAATAAGGAAATCTTTTTCCGCGAGGATACAGGACATGCGACGGCGACTACCGTCAAGCACTTCAATGCGCCCATCGTCTAACCAACGGCCCACTGCGGGGTACTGTTGACCACGATCTTTAAGCGTATTAAGGATATCAGCCAGCGCATGTTCGTTCAGAAAGGCTTGTTCACGGGCATTTTCAGCAAAGACGCGGGTCTTATCTGCCACTTGATCAGCACTAATTTTGACCAGCTCAAATGCAACCGTTTCCTCGCCGGCCACCGCCAGTTCAATCACAGCAGCCTTGTCCTTGGCCGCAGTTTGCGCTTCCATCGGTGTTGTAGCGCGGCGTTTATCCGCCTTGCCAAACAGACGCGCATTAAGATCTTTGGTTTTGATTGCCATCTGTTAGTTTACTCCCGGTTTAGGTTTGCCCAGTGACTGTGCATCACACGTTCAAGCTCAAGGCCCACGCGTTGAATGGCATCCTGGGCCGTGGATAGGGTTTTTTTACCCCCTTCAAATTCTGCGGCCGTCAAATCAAACACGGTGCTGTAGGTATCCGCACAGGTTTCAAAGGCGCGGCTACGCGGTACGGTGGCCATCATGACTTGATCACGCAGCAGGTAATTCATCTCGGTTAACACCGACACCTGCTTTTTATTATCATCCTCAAACATGGTCGGCATCAGGCGAATGAACTCCAAACCGTGCCATTCTTCCGGGAACATTTCGTACACTGTCGGCAAGTGTTGGAAGAAGTTCACGGTAGATGCCCAGTCAAGACGCTTCGCCGCACACGGGATGATCAAGGCATTTGACGCATACATCGCATTCCAGACCAGTGGATCGATGTGCGGGCCCGTATCAATCATAATGACGTCAAATTGGTCAGCAATGGTGTCAATCACACGTTCTTTAAGCAAACGCACGATATTTAAATCCTGATTTTCAGCCAGATCTTGCCAGGCATCAGCGTTAAACATCGCATCTTCAGGGAACGCCGCAATCGTTTTCAGGTTCGGGTACTGGGTCGGCATGACCACATTCCCCATCAAAAAGTCCTGATCGATAGCTTGCCCTTCCGGCACGTTACCGAGCATGACATCGACGGCAGAATAGATGGTTTCCTGCTCGCCCACACTGATTTGCGGGTTCAAAAACAGACGTAATGACCCCTGTGGATCGAGGTCAATCAAGCAGATACGGTAGCGTTTATCCAAATCCAACGCCAAACAGGCCGCCAAATGCACCGCGGTCATCGATTTGCCTGTGCCACCTTTCTGGTTTTGCACGTTCACGATCCACGGTTTACGGCCCGCACCTTCTCGTTCATGAAACGCCGGTTTTTTTGCTGCCGCCATCAACTGATGGGCTTCTTCCAATGTGATGGAGTAGTGGTTCGCGTTATTTTTAGTAAATTGGTGCCCCGTGGCTTCCATGCGAGAGATCGCATCATCCAATTTACGGCGCGTTAACCCAGAGCGAGTTTCCATCAACGCTTTGGACATCGGAGGAAATAGCTCTTCACGGCGCTCCTCTAATACGATCTCAATACGATCAGCCTGTACCTGCTTGGTTTGCTCAGCAATATTGAGCAAATTTTCGATAGTCTGTTCCCTGTTCATTATCTCTCTTCGTCATTGAGGGTTTGGGCTTAATTGTACAGCAAAAAATAACCAAAACAACAAAATGCTGAACGTCGTCGTGTGATATTTATCTCAGCAGAAAGCAAAAAATAGCGAGAAAAACAGCCAATTTTGCACGTCATCGTCTGTCATTTATTGATACTATCATGCTGCTAATACGCCAGATTTAAAGCGTTACAGCGTCACTATTTTACAATGTAAATTGATGACTTTACCGGAAGCGTGAGTTTTTAAGACTAAATTACGGTCACTGTCAGATTGAAATCAATCTCCCCAGTGACCCTTTCGCAATGCTCAACCTCATGATTGGCATGAAATGTAGAAATCATGGTGAAATAGGGGGATTTCATCATGATCGTCCAAACAAGGTAAGAACGATCACCCTGAAATCAACATGCTACGCCAAGATCATCAAAATGCACCTCATTTTCCTTGATCATGTCTCCGACGCCAAACTGGCAGATCAGCAACGATGATCAAGGCCATTTTGCCTGTAAATCCCGCCGGTTCCGCCCCCAGAAGAAACGGATCAATGATCAAGTGATGTGAGGATCATTCACCACCACGCAGTGTACCTGACGGAAGCATGATAAAAGGGGCTTAAATTACGGAGAATGCAGGACGGATAAGGGTTTATCGGGTAAATCACCCACCCAATACACGTAAGAACAAGGGGGAAGGGGCGGTCAACGGGGGCAATGAAAATACAACGATGTCAGCTTGATCATCGCTCCACGCCGGACACATGTGGCAAGGTCCACAAAATACGGCAAGTGTCATTTGGAATATGCACAAAATACCGTCACTTTCCGCATTGAAAGAGCTAGTCGCACAGACAACGTGGAAAATAGCAGTCCAAAAGCAGCAGTATGATCATGCTTCCAAGGGGGTTGGCAGGCCAAATCGGTCGACAACCGGCAAAAACAGCGGTTTTAGCACGCGTTATGTCTCCCACTTCGCATCGCCTGTGGATAACATTGTGCAAAAGCCTTGCATGCCACCTGATCATGCTTGCAGTACAGTGATGATCATCTTTTCAGGTGTTTAATGATCAGCTTTCCGGCGTGTTGATGATCATCGTTTCGCACTGCCTTTGATCAGCATTCCGAGAGTTCGTTGATCATCGTTCCAATGCCGATAAAAAGTAAACAGATACAAAACAATCAGTTACGGCGGTTATTTTCACCGGATCATAAGATCACTTAAACATTAAGATCAAAATAATCAAAAAGATCAGGATTAAAAAACACAACAAAAGATCTTTCTTTCTGGATCTTTTTCAATTAATCTTTCTCGGAAAAATGATGCATCTACGGCTAATGACAAATGAATTCAGCACCCACTCCGGACAATAAGCACCACGAAAAAATATTGATCTCGGCACCTCGATCTCACAAAGACGGGCACTTATTTGCGATCCCCCATAATCTGATTGACTGGTTGCCCCAGTATCAGCATTTCAAGGGTGTCACAAAAAGTATCATCGAATTGTTGAATCTCATTTCATTGCGGGGCCTCAACTGTCAAGATGGGATGGTTTCCACCACCGAGCTAGTTGAAGCCACCGAAGGGCAATTAACCCGAGCCGCGATCCAGCAGCGCTTACGTGCCGCGGTCAGCATTGGTTTGTTCAAGCAACAACCCGTCCGATTTGAAGCGGGCCTTGCTGGTAAAACCATGTTGCATCATTTCATTAATCCGGCGTTGCTCATTTCACAACTGGGCACGGGCAGTTTAAATTCCGAACAAAGTCGTGCACAAGCCAAACAAAAACGCTCAAAAGCCTTGGCACAAAACCATGTGAACCGTCAATTGCTCAGTGAGCATGGCTTAGGCACCCCGCCCACCATGCCGGATGAAGCGGATCAAATTGTCGTATCACCCACCAGTTGGGCCGGGATCATTGATCAGGCTTTAGCTCCCCCGCGCACCAAAAAGAGCTACCAAAAATCCATGGTAGCGATCAGCGGCACCAAAGCGATCATTGAAACACGATCGTCCAAGTCGATCATGACCGTGGACGATCTGATGACCCTGTTTGCCCTGTTTACCTTAACCGTGCAATACCATGATCATCACATTGCCGATTACGAGATCCAGACCCGCAGTATGACCAATAAAACGCCGGTGTACATCACGGATATTTTGGCCTTACGCGGCAAAAAAGATAGCGGTCCGGCACGCGACTCAATCCGTGAAAGTATTGATCGCATTGAATTTACGGACTTTCAGCTGCACGAATTAACGGGCCGTTGGATGAGTGACAACATGCCGGAAGGGTTCAAAAGTGATCGTTTTCGCTTCTTAGCCCGAACGATCACCGCCTCAGAGGAAGCCCCGCAAGAGCGTGAAGATGGCGAGATCCGAATCAAGCCCAATTTGTATATTTTGGTCTGGGAACCGTCGTTTTTCGATGAGCTACTCACGCGGGATTATTTCTTCTTATTCCCGCCAGAAATTTTGCGTCAGCATACGTTGGTGTTCCAGTTGTACACGTTTTTCCGTAGCCGCATGTCACGCCGCGTTCATGACTCTATGCTGTTAAGTGATATTAATCAAAAGCTTGCGCGTAACATCGAATGGCGACGCTTCTCGAGCGATTTGATAAGAGAGCTGCGTAAACTGGCGGAAGGCACGATCACCGATAGCATGTTTGCGGTGAATTTATGGGGTTACCACTTGACGATTTACCCGCATGAGCAGGATAAGCGTTACAGTGATTACCAGATCGATATTCGCTGCGATGCGGATGAAGTGATCCGTTTTTCTCGAGCAAAAACCACCAATGAAGGCAAACGATCCATGGCGCCAACCATGCCCAATCCGTTGCGCAATGAGATCTTGCCTCGTCAAGCGCTTGATCAACTGTCCGAGATCATTGATGGGGAATTTGAACCGATCCAGCGCAAAGAAGGGCGCACGAAAGGGCGTTTGGGCCGCCGTGTGAAGCTGCGTAAGCATTTGGTTGAGATCAATGCGGATGAATTAACCATCACACTCTCCAAATATACCTCGCCAGAAGCGCTACAACGCAGTATCACGGCATTATCGGCGATGACAGGGCATTCTGTTGCCTCAATCAGTGAGGAGTGTCAGAGCCTGCTGGAGAAGCTAGATTGGTTGCGCGTGAGCGGTGAGCCAATCCCGTATGAAACGTTAAGCAAGATCATCGAGTTGTATAATGGTCAGCAAGATGAGCGCCATTTATCGATTGAAAAATTGATCTCCGGTCTCGCGGTACGCCGTAAGGTGTGCAAACTGGTGTTTGAAGGCCACATGAACGAGTCGGTCATGACGGCGTTGGACGATATTGCCAGCGGGCGCTGATGCCCTATTTTGTACCAGAAATCGCCGATCCGGTCCTCACACACGTGGGGACCGGATTTTTTTTTGGTTTTACTCGCCGGACAGGGTGTCCATCCCGTATTCTATGACCCGGTCGCACCTGAACGATCGATCTTATTTGTCAATTAGTTAAGCGCAAGGAAATCACAACATGAAAGGGCTCAAGCCGTGGCGCCTGTGTGGCGGGGCGATCATTTTGACGACCTTGATGGTACAGCCTGCTGTGGCGGCATCGGCATCGGCACCGAGTGCCACTGCACGTCCGCAGGTGGGGGTCGTGCTCAGTGGCGGCGGGGCGAAAGGCGCAGCACACATTGGGGTGCTGTCTGTCCTGGAAGCGTACCGGATCCCGGTGGATGTGATCACCGGCACCAGCATGGGAGCCTATGTTGGCGGGTTGTATGCGATGGGGTTCTCGGCGGAAGAAGTGCGCCAGCGAACCTTAGCGGCCGATTGGCAGCATGGGTACAGCGATCGCGTGGGCCGCAATGACTTGGAGTTACGACGCAAAAAGCAAAACGATAATTATCAGATCTATGCCGATATTGGTATCGATCTGGACGGCAATTACTTGTCTAAACCGGGGGCCTTTCAGGGACAGGGGATGGCGACCCTGCTGGGGCAGTTGACAGAAAACTTGCCGGCTTTGGCCAGTTTTGATCAGCTGGCGATCCCGTACCGGGCCGTGGCGACCGATATTGTGCACGTGAAGCCGGTATGGCTGGATAGGGGCCACTTGGCCACCGCGATGCAGGCTTCCATGACGGTACCGGGGGCGCTGCAGCCAGTGCGGATCGACGGGGAGATCCTGGTGGATGGCGGAGTGGTGAACAACATGCCGGTGGATGCGGCGCAGGCGTTGGGGGCGGAGGTGATCATTGCGGTGGATCTGCGTGATGCCTTGTACAAAGCGCCGGAGCTTAACAGCGCCCTGAACATTGTCGGTCAGTTGACCACGTTCATGACCAACAGTAGTGCCGATCAGCAAAAAGCCCGGATGGACAATCAGGATACGTACTTGCAGCCCGATGTGGCGTTCATGCTGGCACCGGATTTTGACAAAATGGATCTGGCCTATGCTGCGGGCAGACAGGTGGCGTTGGATGCGCTGCCACAGCTGTTGCGTTACCGCTTGTCAGAGGCCGACTATCAGGCCTATGTGCGCAAGAAGTTGGATCGCCGTAGCCAGTTAGTGGTCAGCAGTGCGTATTACGTCGATCGTATTGCGTTGCAAAATAATAGCCGACGATCGGATACGGCCTTGCTGGCGGTATTGGATTTGGATGTGGGCCGCGTGTTGACCAATCGCGAGTTGGATGAGGCGGTTAAACGCCTGAATAGCCAGGATATTTACGAGCGGATCACCTACCAAATCGAACGCCAGGGGGCGGAGAATGTCTTGGTGATGGATGTCAGGGAAAAATCCTGGGGGCCGGGTTATCTTAACTTTAAATTCAGTTTTGAAGACGATTTGGTGAACCGTTCGGATTTTGCCTTTGGTAGTCAGTATATCTACACCGATCTGACGGACAAAGGCGGCGAATGGCAATTCGAGTGGTTATTGGGCAGTTGGAAAGCAGTGAACACCAGTGTGTATTTTCCGCTGGATTACCAGAAAACCATGTTTACTGCCGCTGGCGTAGGGTGGAATCGTGAGATCCGCGAATTTTTGTTGTCGGAAGAGCAGGCGGATCTGATCGGGCGCCCGGTGGGCAGCAGTGTGGAAACCGAATATGCCACCTATACCGGGTTTGCTGAGCTGGGTTGGAACCTGCGGCCGTGGAGTGCCTTGGCGCTGGGTTATCGTGGTGCCAGCGGGGAAGTGAATGAGCAAGGGGTTAACAACCAGCAAGCGTACACGGTACACGGACCTTACGTGTCGTTTGTGTACGATGATCTCGACAGTGTGTATTTCCCGCGCCACGGCACCGCGTTTGAAGCGGAGATCAGCATGGGCCACAGCCGCAGTACCGTGAACGGTGCCGATTCGGTGTCGGGCACTAACCTGTTTTACAGCGTGAATATCTCGCAACCGTTCAGCTATGAGCGGCATAGCCTGACCGCGAAAGCCAAGTTCAGCGGGAATAATTCTGATGATCTGCTGCCGATCTACGTACAAGATCTGGGGGGCTTGTTCAATATGTCAGGCTATCACCGTTACGAACTCAATGGCCGATACCGGGCATTTGGGGCATTAGTGTACAGCTACCGGTTGCTGGATAATGATTTTGGCGCTTTGTCTGTGCCTGTGTATCTTGGCGGCTCGCTGGAGCAAGGCGGGGTATGGGATGATGACAAAGACATCACGTTGGGCAGCAGTTTAACGGCAGGCAGCGTGTTTGTGGGTCTCGACACCCCGCTCGGGCCGGTCTATTTGGCGTATGGCCATGCAGAAAGCAGTCAAAGTTCGCTGTATTTCTCTATCGGCAGCGCGTTCAAATAACGCCGTTCGGTACAACGATCAGGGGCGAGTCCGTGGGGGCTCGCTTTTTTTTGCCTGAAAAGTGGTGGTGCTTTGTGCATGCGGGTGGGTTTTCCGTGTGAGATCACAAAATAGACTGGGCTTTTCGTTACGATAGCGCCCTTGGAACTTGATGGAACACAAACAATGAAAATCTCCATTGATGGCGGCTCATTCCACGTGGCCGTAGACACTGAATTTGACGGCTTGATTGACGAAGCCACCGCGATTTACCAGCAGACGTTGGAACAAGCGCAGAGTAACGACAAAGCGATATTGCGTTTTATGCAGATCATCTTGGAGCACCGTGACAGCGATGATGCGATTGGCTACGCCGCTATGGGGCTGCTGGGTTGGTATAACACGGTCATTCAGCCTGTGACCGATCAGGACATTGTGTTGAATCTCCCCAAAATCCTGCCGCACCTGGTGAACCCGGCGGGGGATTTGACTGCGACTAGCCCACAAGCACAGCAAACCTTCATGCAGTAACTGCGCGCCACCGTGCTTTCCCTCGGTATGACCCCCCAGTTAAATCGGAAGCATGATCAAGGTGTCATGCCCGTCACTTATTGTGATGGGTGTTATCTTGCAATCAGAGTGCGGACTGGCTTCCGTTTTTACGTTAGCCAATAACAGCTTACTCTGCTTTTTTGTGTCTGCACGGTACCCTGATGGGCGCGGTGATGAGGACGAGAAGCAGGAGAAGCGCAATGGTCGGTTGGTTGGCAAGTCTGACATGTGTGTGGGGGATGGCGCTGCAATGGGACGATCCATTGGATCCGGCCATTGCCTCATTCATTGCACCGGTAATGCGGGACGACGCCGCGCTGCTGAGCGGGTTAGCGACGGAGGGCGGACAAGCCTATGCCTATTTGTTGGGGATCGGTACCGATGCGCAGCGTGATCCCTTGGCGGCTGGGCGTGATTGGTTACTGGCTCCGCAACGGCAGGTAATACAACAAGCGTTGCCCAAGACCTTAGCCTTATCCGATGATTTACCGCTGTGTGATTTCATCCAAGATGATTGTCCGGCACCGTTGCTGGCGGTACGCGATGTACTCGCGCCGCAGTTGACTGACCATGCCACGTTACTTACTCGCTATCGGCATGTTATTCGTGCCCCAGCGGTCACCCCGCTATTTTCCCCTCGTATCGATGCGCCGACGCCCCAATATGCTTATCTGATCCAGGCTAACCGCGTGCAACTGACGCAATGGTGGTACTCCGTGTCACCGGCTCACACCAAGGAAACCCAACAAACCAAACAAACCCAGCCATCGACGCCGGCGTTGACCTCGGTGGTGGATCTGGTGATGACCAATATGCAGCACATTCGCCATCGTCTGGCTCAAGAAGACAGCCTCATCGGTAAAATGGTGTATTTAACGATGTTTGAAGAACACCTGGCGTGGCTGCGACAGGTCGCAGCACAGCACGAGACGCTTCCCGCTGTGTGGATCACCCAACTCACCCCCCGTGAACGCAGTTTGACCCTCAGTGTGGCCCGTGAATTCGCGATGATCCACCAATTTAATTTGTCGCTGAGCGGTCGAAGTGATTTGTTTTCTCCCACCGAACTTATTCCGCAGTGGGCGGCACGGATGGCCTATAAACCGCATATCACCAGCAATACCCATTATCGGTATTATGCGCACTTTGCCCGTCTCTCTGAGTTGTCAGAAGCCGATTATATCGCCCAGTACCAGCATTGGCCGGTGTTTGAGATGGGGCCCGTGCGGCGGGTGCGTAATCTGGCGGGGGCGGTGCTCTCAGACATCGCGATTCCGGATTACCGGCAATACATCGAACGTTTCCATGCCGTGAATCGGCAGATCACCCAATGGGGAGATAGGCAGGCGCAGCGCGAAATGCACGCTGCGCAATAATGTCCGCACCGTGATGTGAGGCTGGTCAGTGTTAGTGACTGTTACTAACGGCTGATTATTGTGGCGTTTTACAGGTCGGCAGCGCGTCATACCCTAAGTAGTATGCCCCCTGCCACACGGTTTTCTCGTTGTCGGCGGCGGTAAAGGTGATCCCCTCACGAGTGTGACAATAGGAGTAGGCCATTTTGTTGGACGTGTTCGCGGTGCCGACGATCCCAATGGCAAAATTGACCGGTTGACGGGTACGTACCTGATAAAAGTGGTAGCCCGCTTCCGTGTTCACTTGGGCGCGATTAGCAAACTGGGCGTAACAGGTATCGGTCCGATTACTGGGACGGGTGATCACGGCGTGCTCTTCACTGTATTTGCCATCAAGGTGTGTCTCATTGAGGTGGATCAGTGTGATAGGCGAGGCAGCAGGCAGATCCGCCTGTTTGATCGCTAAGCAATTACCGTGCAACCAACCCATAGACTGAGCCTGTGCGTGATTGGAGGGGGAAGTGGTGCAGGCGCTCATCACTGCCGCCATGGTAACTATCCCGCCGAGTTTCATTGTGTTGTTCATGTGCCATCCCAAGAGTCTGTTTGGCTTGTTCATAGCGAGCAACTCGCTGCTGTACAAGGGACCACCATGCAGACTGCGAACTCGGCATACAAAGACGCCGTAACGCATCATTTCTATTGCCCACAAACTCCGATCAATATCCCATTGAGTAATAGATTGATAACGCGGTGGAATACACAGCGTACGCCGCACGCAAGATGCCAATATATCCCGTGAGAGTGTCAAGCAGAAATAAGACGGTTTATTGAAAGTAAGCGGAATATATTTCATCGGTGTGCCGACTTTTTTGCGATGTTATGTGTCTGTTGGCGGTGTACAACCGATGCGTAACCATGATGGCGGGTTGTACTTGTTGTGGGTTTTTTCTTTCTCTTGTTTTATTACAGTGGGTTGAAGTGGTTCGATATGGCTTTACGTGGCAATGACGTGTCATGAAGGCTGTCCGAAAAGGTAGACATTAATCGTGAGACTAAGACGGTCTCATGATGTGTTCTTTCCGTTAATACGCAAGGAGGGAAATAAGAAACTGTATTGACGGATTGACAAGTTGTTAATTGCTAATACTTCTCGGCGTTCGCTAAATCAATTGAAAGATTGTGGTTAATACTGTGTTTGTTACGTTCTACCAACGAATAAAAACACGGGGTCGATCACCCGTGATGTAAAAAATCATATCCACATAATTACTGAATCCTGTCACTGGGACGACACGTAATGGAGGCTGCAATGAGAGAAGGGCGAGCAACACAACAGCATCGAACAGCACAGCACAATCAACCCCCCGCACGGCACACGCGTTTTCGGACGATCCCCTACGCGGGCGTGGCGACATTACTGGCGATAGCGTCTTATGGCGCACAGGCGAATGACGCGGACATGACCTATATCGAAGAAATGGGAAAACGTCTGTTTTTTGAAGATATCTCACTCAATAACAACATGTCGTGTGCGACCTGTCATGCCGGAACAGCAGGGGGCACCAACAACGATTCCAACACGAACTTAACCGATGTCGCGGTGACAGGATCGGACGGTATTTTGGTCGGCACCCTTAAGCCGCCGACAAACCAATATGCCCAGTTTATGAATGACCAAGGCAAAATTGAAGGGCTGACAGATTTTGATCCCAATTGCCCTGCCTTTGGTGGAACGGCACCGTGTGGGGGGGCATTTTGGAATGGTCGGGCAGAAGGGGATTTGATCGAAAGCTTCCACCGCATCGAACCCTTTGCACAACTGAGGGGCAAATACGAGGGGATGTACCGTAAGTACCTCGGGCCATTGGCGGATCAAGCCCATGCCAGTCCGTTCATCAACCCGGTTGAGCAAGCCAAACCGACTAAAAAATCGGTGTGTGAACAAGTCAATAAAACCTTATGGGGACAACAACTGTATCGTTATGCGTTTGGTACCTCGCTCCGTTGTGGGGATCAGCATGTCGATAAAGTGTTTGCCCGCTTCTCATTGGCCATTTCTGCGTGGCAGATGTCGAATGACAATAATCGCTTTGATTCAAAACGCGATATCGCGTTGAACAATGATGACGACCGTGAATTCCCATTGGTGGATTTTACCGAAGAGGAAAACCGCGGCCATGATCTGTTCTATGGCGTGTTCAGTGCCACGACCCGTCCGCCTGGTGCGCGTTGTTTCTTCTGTCACCAAAGCGGGAATGATCAAGGGGTCGGGAAATTTGAGCGTTACACCAACGATCAGTACTTTAATATTGGGGTACCACGTAACCATGAGATCCCCAATGATCCCGAGCCTGATATGGGGGTCTTTGCACTGACGCAACAAGATAACCACCGTGGTGAGCACAAAGTGCCGACGCTGCGTAATGTCGACAAGCGTCCTCACCCAAGCTTTGTCAAAGCGTATACCCATAACGGGTGGTTTAAAAGTCTAGAGGATTTGGTGCACTTCTATAATACGTCGACGCCGATGACCGCAGAACAAGAAGTCGCGTGTGCGGCTGCCGTGACGGATCAAGATAAAATGGATGTTTCAACAGCTTGTTTCTTTGATAAAAAAACGTGTGCGGATAACACGCTTAATTCAATAGACGCCATGGCTGCCAACTGCTGGCCAACGCCGGAAGTGGATCAAAATGTGGCCCGTTTTGGTGTTGGGGATCTACGCTTGACCGAAAAAGACGAGGCTGACGTGGTTGCGTATCTGAAAACCCTCAGTGATGAAACCTCGGTCCAAGCGCCGAAGCCATACCGTCCACAGCCGTATAAAGAAAGCCGATTGGAGCACAAAGGCGATAGCGATAAACCGTCTTCCCATACATCGGGATCATTCTGGGACGCGTTTTAACGTGCGTGTGAGTGGATTGCTTGTAAAGCGATGAAGGTTTAAATGAGGAAAAAAGCGCATTGAGTGATCGCCCAATGCGCTTTTTTTGTGCCGTTATGCGGGATGCGTACTAGGCCGGTTGTAATTCGTTGCTTGATTGACTTTTCAAACGCTTAGAAAGAATAGATGAGCAGACAAAGCCACACAAGCTAAATGCCATCATCGTGCTGAACACGTAGTTGTACCCTGTGATCCCGTCAAAGTTATCGAGTAACCAACCGTAGATGGTGTAACCGAACATGGCTGGCATGTAACCAATGATGCAGCCGAAAGCCATGGCTGATCCCGCGTATTGACGAGGGGTACCAATTTCATCCATTGGGGCAAAGAAAATGGCACGCTGTGAGAAGATGATCGCACCAAACCCGAGCGTGGCGGCCATGCCAAGGTATACATTCATGGATGCATGCGGTAATTGAATGAACAGGAACATAGCGACCGCAGACAGCAAGAAGGTCCACTTTAAATAGACAGTCGGTGATTTGGCCACTTTATCGGCTAATAATCCCCCCACAGGTCCCCCCACCATTTTCAACGCGTATTGATTGATAATGCCGTAAGCGCCGACAAGGGCAACAGGCAGGGTGTAAATCTCTTTCAGGAACGGGATAAAATAGGTCAGGCCACAGTAAGCCGAATAGACAAAGAAGATCCCGAGAGAGGCCAACCACGTGTTTGGGCACGTTAGTACATGTTTAATCCCCTTGAGCACTTCTAGGTTGGTATTTTCGCTTGCGTTGGTTTCGATCTTGTCGTCATTGTCGACAATGAAGTAGGTGATGATCCCCACCGCGATCGTCACCAAGGTGTAATACAACAAGCCCGCTTGCATGCCTTCTTTGCCTTCGCCAAATTGAACGAAAACAAACAGAGCACCAGAGGCGATGATCACGTCTACCACCCCTCGACCAGCTTCCAGAAAGCCAAAAAGGCGACCTTGCTCTTCTTTCGTGCCGAGTAAACGTACCGCTTTCAATAAGACCGGCCAGAACAGGACATCGGCAAAAAAGGCCATGGCGGCAAAGCTGATCAGATAGCCAGTAAATGGCGGTAACGTACTCAGATATAAGCCACACAGCCCGACCCCAATCAAGCCAACGGGCAGTAATATTTTCTTTGAGAAGCGATCGGCAATATAGAGGGATAAAAATAAACCGGTGGTTTGTACAATGGTATAAACCGTAAAACTTAATCCAATTTGGGTATTAGTTAATCCCCAATCTTCTTGCATAGGAACATAAAAGACATCCTTCATACTGGATAATTTAAAGATGGTACCGCCACCTAAAATTAAAAAACAAAGCCGGATCCATTTATTCATGAGCATGATGATATTCCAAATATTATGACGAAATCATTTAAATAAACAAGCGTCTTATGGTATTAACTGACACCATAAAGCCATTAATTAGTGCCACGTTGAATATCATGATGGCGATATTCAACGCGGTGATAGGGGGATCTCAATATATTGAGGCCATCGGTGGACGACAGTAATTTTTTATTTCAGGCAATGTGGTGCCCGCCCTGCCTGTAATGCAAGGAAGTCATACAGCCGATGGCGTGTGTGTATGCTGTCGTTATGCGGGTGAGGCGATCAGTTCAGCACAGAGTTGACGAATATAGACGATTTGTTCCAACGCATGTTGGTACTCTAAGGCCAGGCGCTGATCGCGCTGTTCGTCACTGGGCAGTGGTGTGAAACTGGCATCACGCCAAGGGATCCAAGGGTCATCACCTTCATCGTCAAAGCGGAACGCCGGGGCGTAATAATCGACTTCTTCTTCTAAACCAAAGGCGATCACCTGCGGATGTACTTTACCGAGCAGCAATAACTCAGTCAGCATCGCTTTGAGCGGCAGATCGCCCTCTCCGGTACGGCAAGCTTCATGTCCCCAGCCTTTACCTTCTTTCAGGCGTTTGGCGTCTTTAATATGGACTTGGGTAATGTACGGTGCCATGACAGCGAGCGCTTCTAGCGGCTGTTCGTTGGCGTTGATCATATTGCCAAAATCAAACAGGATAGAGAGGTTTTTCATCCCGCTGTTTTCGACCAGTGTCACCAGTTCATGGCCTTTGAGATCTTCATGTTGCTCAATGGTGAAGGTCAGACCGCAGTCATCAAACTGACGTAAATACGCTAAATCCTGTTTGATTTTGGCCATAACGGTAGATAGGTGCCCTTCATAACGCGGGTAAAATCGCACGGAGGTCGCCCCTGTCGCATGGGCGATGCGCATCGCTTCATCTAACGTCGCGTTATCAGATGCGCTGGTTTCAATATGGACATCTAACTGGTAGTGCTGGGCTTTGGCTTTGAACTGCGCAAAAGCGTCTGCGTTGAATGTACGCAGCGATTGTGACTCGCCATCCTCTACATGGATTTTCACCCCGCGCAGATGTTGCTGATGGGCGATGTCCAGCAAATCATGGGGTAACAGGCGTTCATAACGCATATTTAGGTGGAACGCATACGCATGCAGGTAGAGGGGGATCTGCGCGGCACGTTCAGCCAGTGTGTGAGGCGTGTGAGTCAACATACATTTCCTTATAAATCATTAATCACTAATTCGACGGATTCAAATCGCCAATATTCTAAGTCGATGTGAACCACGTGTTTATTTTCGGTAGCACGATGTTTTTCGATTAATATGCCAAATGAGTTAGGCGCAACCCCTAATTCTTTACAGGCGTCGGCTGGCATATTTACCGGTTTAAAGGCCAGTTTTTTAATGGTTAAATCTTGGCCGTAGTGTGTCTTCCATAGCGCAGAAAAAGATTGATCCGTTAAGTGTGTAATATAATCAGGTGCGGCTGATATATCGATATAAGACTCATGATAAAACACTTTATGCGTATCTAACCCACACCACCCTGTTACCTTGTAAGTCTTTTCTGGCTGATGAAATACGGCCGCGACCTCTTTGGGTAAAACACTAGCCTGGGCTTTTTCTAAATAATCCCAAAATGGCTTCCTGCCTTGGGCGAGTGCTTCTTCATTGAAACTCGATAGGCATTTTGGGTTGTAAATAAACTTACGTGGCGTGATGAACCAACCACTGCGGTTTTTACGGAAAATGCGCGATTCCACTTCCAGTTCAATCAGTACCTGACGTAGCGTCATGCGCTTTGTCGCTAATAATTCACACAGCTCACGTTCTGACGGCAGTTTAGCGCCAGCAGGGAGATCGCTGTCGGCAAGCCAAGCATCAAAACTGCGGCGAACAAGGCTGACATTATTTTCGGTTTTCATGGTAACTCCATCTGGTTTAAACCAGTTGTTGTGTTGCAGAATAATCCTGCGTGGAAAAAGCTCAATCTATTTTGATAAATCAATCGTTAAATTGTGCTTGAAGTCTCAAAGCGGGCATAGAATTGTGAGGTGTATCACTGTCCTCTTCCCGTGTTTTATCAGTGTGGAGGCCGTTAGGTGACGGAGACGATGCACATGCATAGATTACGATAAATGCTGTTATTTATCATGGTCTTATTGTTTTCATGAGTAAGGCGACACGATGAGCAATAGAAAACCGCAATACGTGACGCCGTCACCTTTTATTGGCGGGATATCGCCACTATGGTGAGGTATGAAGACGACACGGGATCGATGTGTCCACTTCCCCCCGCTTCATGAAGGCGGTCTTTGTGTGTGATCTTCATCGCTGTAAAAGATGAGAAGCGAGTGTGTTTTGCGGTGCAAAGGTGATGAGAAATACAGGGTAACAGTATGTTTTTGCGGAATAAAAACGGGCATGTAAGGCTGAATATGAGAGCGGAAGACGGTGATGTTGTCGGTTGCAGTAAGAAACAGTGCAATTTGGAAGAGGCGTCGGGAAATTAAATCAATCTCGCCTGTTAATGCGCTAGCTATCAGGTGTATGTTGAGGAGGGCTGATCGCTGTATGGGATGGGTAACGTTCGATGCACCGACAAAAGCGCATAGGACAGGGCTGAACGAACAGATGAGCGCCACTGCTGGTAGAACATTCAAGGAGGGAAAGGATGAGAAAGGCGACAAAACGTATTGGGCTGCTGGGTGTCGCCCTAAGCGGATTCGTGTTAGCGGGGTGTCAAACCACGCCGATAGCACAGGTGGAGCCGGAAGCGGGGGCGTTGCGTGATACCCATGCACACACGGTAACGGTATTGAGTGATGAGTTAGATCTCTATTTAAGCCAAAGTAGCCGTAATGTGTTTTTGAAGCAGATGCTTGATGCCTTGGAATCTGAAAAAGGCAGTGAATGGCAGGGACGTGATCCGCGGACGTATGCCAAATGGATCATTCGTGTGCAGCCTCTTCAGTGGCAAACCGTTGAAGTGAAACACCCTTCTGTCGAGTTAGTGAACATGGCGCACGATCTTCAGTTTGTCGATATTCCTTATCATTCTAACGCCAACCTCAATATTCGCAGTGAACCCGGCCTGAATGGCAAGATCTTAGGTGTGCTGCAAAAAGGCGAAGTGTTCAATGCCATGGCCAAAGTGATGAAAGAGCCGTGGTTGCTGGTGGAGCAAAAAGGGCTGATCAAAGGCTATGTGCACAGCGATTATGCCCAGAGCAATGTGATCACACGCGATATCTTATCGACTCAGCCTAACTCGTTGGTGTCGACCTTGTTGCCCGAGAGTCAGATGTTGGACGCGTCCAGCGACATGCCGGAAAAAGGCCTGCACGGCGAATTTACCTGCCGCTATTTAGATTACCAATTGCGTAATGATAACGATGATACCGCAGGGACGCTGAAAGCGTGCCGTAAACAGCAGAATGTGTGGTATATCGAAGCGCCCGCGGTAAAAGGATAAGCTAGCAAGGTCAGCCTCACCGGGTGGGCGCTCAACGAAAGCATGATCAAGGTAGTAATGAACGGGCTACTCCATCACCACCCGATGGCGGTAGCCCAAGGTAAAGGCAATGTCGGTGCTGTTGTCCATGTTGAACACGTTTTCGATCATTGATAACTCAATCGCCCCTTGGTCAGTGTGATAGCGGTAGCCCAGTAAAAATTCCGTTGAGGGTTCATTGAGATCCGACGTGGCATCGCTTGCCCCTTCGTACACGTGAAACGCTGTCAGTAGACGGTGCTTGGCTGAAAGGGCATATTGGTAACTGACCCCTGTCGCAAAGGCGAACTTGTTATAGGGGATGTTGGCAATGACCTTGTCATCATGCCGGTAAGACACACCCAGCAGGGTATAGACATGATGTTTACCGCTGCGATAGCTGTAATTGAGTTGCACGGCCTGTTCAAAACGGCTGGTCTTGAAAGGGCCGCTGCCCACATAGTTGTAATACAACGTCCCACCCAGTGATACGCCGTGATGGGTATTTTCCAGTACCTGATAGCCCGCGTAGAAAGAAAAGGCATTACTCAGGGTATCCCCTTCAAAATCGTGAATGTCGACGCCATATTGTGGCACCGATATATCAAAGCTGTGTTTATCGACCTCATCGCGTCCGTTTTGGTCGATCCCAAAGGTTTTATGAAAGTTGTGAGTGAGGGCATCTAAATGGTTATTGGCGGCAAAACGCCATGTGTAGTCCATTTCAATCGCCCATTTTTCATCGATCTGAATATAACTGCCGATAGATAAGGCGTTTTGGTAGTAATCCATCTGATAGTCATTGGTATTGGCCCAGACACTGGCGATTGACGCTGCCCCATAGAGATCGACTGTGCGAGGTTGCAACCGAAAGCCAGAACGCACTTGGGGGGTTAGGGTGTTGGATTGTAAAGGCGCTTGAACATAGGTTTTCAACGGCCCGAAATCATGGTTATCCGCCGCCGAGAGACGGCTGCCTGTGGCCGCGAGTGCACCGGATGAAAGCAAGAGAGTGGTGCTTGAAAGCAAAAGTAAAACAGCACGATGAGTCATCAGAATACCGCCATAACGCTGTGAACAAAGCTGGATGCGTCCCCGTTAAAGCCTTCATTGGGTGTGATGGTGCAGATGCGTGTGGTAAGTCTGGAGATAGGAAGGTTGACGGCGTCGCCTATGCATTAACTGTAGCAAATCAGCGACGCGCGTTACGGCTTAAAAGTAATAAATAGGCCGAGAGAGTGATCTTGGTTCAGAGAATGATGTGGGGCAGGTAGCGAGACATATCTTGAGTGATCCGCGAACTGTCTTCACGGATCGCGATCCCCGCGGCTTTATCATTGACCAGCCAGCTGCCAATCAAGGTATACGCATCATTGAATTTAGGCAGCGGGTGATACGCTTGATAGATCACACCTTCGTCACCGTAAGGGCCATCAATACGCAACGTCTGCCGCCCATTTTCAACAATACTGATATTGGCGCCTTCACGGGCAAAAATCGGCTTGATCACGTAATCTTTCAGCTCGCTTAACTGGCGATCATCGGGGAAATACGCCGGCAGCAGGTTCGGGTGGCCTTTGAATTTTTGCCACAGTAGCGGGAGTAAGGCCTTGTTACTCAGTACCGACTTCCACATCGGCTCTAACCAGTTAACTTGTGTGGTTGGCAGGTATTTGGCGAAATCTTCACGGTGCATGAACTCCCACGGATAGAGTTTGAACATCCAGCGAATGGGGTGATCTTGCATGTCGGTAAATGCTTGTTTGCCGTTAATGCCGATATCTTCCACGTAGACAAAGGCCGTCGACAGGCCAGCTTCTTTGGCACAGTCTTCTAAGTATTGCACCGTGCCGCGGTCTTCTTCGGTGTCTTTACAGCAGGAAAAGTGCAGGGTTTGTCCCGGTTGCTGGCGGGCAAGCTCCTGAAAGCGCGCCATCAGCAGTTCTTGCAACAGGTTAAATTGGTCGGCATCGCGGCGGATTTTGCCGCTTTTGACCATGTCTTCCAACCATAACCATTGCCAAAAGGCCGTTTCGTACAGCGATGTCGGTGTGTCGGCATTGTTTTCATACAGCTTGGCGTGGCTTTTGCCGTCATACGCAAAATCGAGGCGAGAATACAGCGACGGCTCCCGGCTGCGCCATGAGTCTAAGACCGATTGCCACATGGGTTCCGGAATTTGAAAGCGTTGTAGCCAATATTCATCCGCCACTACGGTATCCACTATCTCCAGACACATCTGGTGGATCTCTTCGGTGGGATCCTCCAAGTCGCGTTCAATTTGCTCAAGCGTAAATTGGTAATAGCCTGTCTCATCCCAATAGGGATCGTCGTACATGCTATGAAACCCAAAGCCAAACTCTTTGGCCAGTTCACGCCAATGTGGGCGTTCCTGACAGTGGATCCTTAACATACTGCTTCCTTGCTGCTGGGAGGTAACGATAACGGTGTCAATCAATCACTATCAGCCGTGCTTCATCACTAAGAGATGGGGTGATAGGCTGATGCGGACGAGGGCATTTTTGCACGCTTTGTGCGCGGGAGGTAGTCAGGGAGGCGTGAAATGGGAGGCGGACAGCGCAAAGATCGGACAGGGAAGTGGGTGGAAAAAACGTGGTTGACGCCTTTTGTTACCGCTGTTTGCATTTTGTTACTGATTGATTAACGTGCAGGGTAAAAAATGCGGAGAAATTGATGCAGGTCAGGATGTGTTCATGTTGGTGCGGTATAGTAGCGCCCGTTCGATTCTGGTTGCATGCATCGGTATGCCGACGCCCGGAAAAGTTCACATCACTACAAATAATCGTTCGGGTAAGTGACTGATTAAACGTTAATGTTCACCATTTTTGCGCTGTAACTTGCACGCCCAGTTTATTGCGTTAACGTCAGGTGGCTTACCCACTTTTTTTCTTTATATTTTTGGCTTCTGTGATGTAAAACCTTTTACGCGGATGCTTTTTCTCGATACTTTTCGCACCTCGCACCTCGCACCTCGCACCTCGCACCTCGCACCTCGCCGTTGTTGTGTTTTCGCTTATCAGTTATCGGTTAGTGTGCCGCTTCTGGGGTTAAGGTTGCGGCTTTTTTATCTTCGTTTAGGTATTTGATCCCTTTGCCGGTGACGGCCCAAATCATCGCGAACACAATACCGGTGTAACACTGTACTGCCCATGGCAGGTAATCCAGCGTGGCCACGCCCAAGGTGGAGGCCATGAAAATACCGGCGCTGGTCCAAGGCACAAGTGGCTCAATAATCGTGCCGGCATCTTCGGTTGAACGTGACAGGTTCACCGGATCCAGGTTCAGTTTACGGTACAAATCACGGAACAATTCCGACGGAATAAGCAGGGCCAGTTTACCGTCACAGGTGGTGCTGACCACAATGATAGTGGTGGCCAATGTCGCCCCGATCAAGCTGGTGACAGAGCGAATACCTTTAGCCATCGCTTGTACCACAATGGTCAGGCCGCCTGTTACCGACATCGCACCGGCAAACGAGAATGCACAGAATACCAGCAAGATCACGCCCATCATCGAGCTCAGGCCACCACGGTTAACCAGTTTCGCCACATCGGGAATGACCGCGTTGGCTTGTACGCCCATGTCTGCATACATAGACACATTAAAGCCATTCAAGAAGGCGCTGGTGGCAGTAGTTAAATCAAAGCCTTGGAACAGCACGGCGTTGATCACGGCAATTAAACAGGCACCCAGCATCAGTGGAATGGTCGGCAACTTTTTGATCGCGCCGCCTAGTACCAACAGTGGCGGTAGCAGTAGCAATACGTTGAAGTCATACAGTGCATTCAGGTTCGTCAAAATGTCGGTGATTTTCTCTGGCACGCCCCCGTCAGCGACCGCTGATTGGCCCATGAACAAGAACACCACACAAGACAAAATAAAGCCTGGAATCGTTGTCCACAAAAGGTGTTGAATGTGCGAATACAGATCCGTGCCCGCCACCACAGGGGCAAAGTTGGTGGTGTCAGACAGTGGGGAGATCTTATCGCCAAAATACGCGCCTGATACCACAGCACCTGCCACCGCGGCCAAGTTTGCATCCATGCCGACAGCAACACCCATTAATGCTACACCCACGGTGCCCGCGCTCCCCCATGAGGTACCGGTACACACACTGACCACACAGGTGACCAAGAACGCGGTAACCAGCAGGTATTCAGGGCTGATCATCATCAAGCCGTAGTAGACGAGCATGGGAATGGTACCGCCCGCCATCCAGCTGCCGATCAAGCCCCCCACAATGATCAAAATAAAGAGGGCAGGCAGGGTGGTTTTGAGTTTGTCGACAATCGCATCTTGAATGTCTTGCCATGAATGGCCAAGATACAGCGCGATACCCGCGGAGATAGCCGCCGCCACCAACATCAGTACTTCAATGGATAAACCTAAAAAGGTAAAGCCGACGGTTAATAATATTAACATGGATGCCATTGGTGCCATGGCTAAGGCAATACTGGGTGTTTTCACGCTCATGGAATGTCCTTTTTTATTATAGGGTCGAATCTGAAGCGAAATTTACCTGTACTGATGAAATGAAAATAAGGGCATTATCACATTACGCAAACAAAATAGTGTGTAAGTTACAGTTGTGAGCCTCATCACGCTGAGATTTTATTTATGCCGACTCTGAAAGATATCGCTCAATTAACCGGTTATTCCATGGCAACCGTTTCACGTGTCATAAATCGACAAGGCCGAGTCAGCGAGAAAACAAAACAGCATATCGAACAAGTTGCATCTGATATCGGCTTTACCCGTGATAATAATAAACGCTTAAAAATAAACAGTGGTACCCCATCCATTGGGGTGGTGATTAATCGTATTAGCTCACCGTTTTACAGTTTATTGGCGCAAAATGTCGAAGACGTTGGGCGTGAACATAATCGGCATTTGATGCTGTGCACCTCCGGTTATGAGGCCCGTGAAGAGCAAAAAGCGATCGATTTCCTATTGGCACACGGCTGTCGGCATATCGTGATCCACAGTAAAGCGTTATCCGATAACGTTTTGGAAAGTATCTGCCATAAGCACCCTGGGGTTGTCTTGATCGGGCGGAATATCGAGGCTGTCCGCGAGCGCTGTGTGTGGTTGGATTCACAATCGGGCACCTATCAGGCGACGCAGCATTTGATCAATATTGGCCATCGGCGTATTGGTTTTATTAATCTGGCCTTTGACTGTGATGACAAGCATAGTCGTCTGCAAGGTTATTTAAATGCGATGAAAGACAATGACTTACCTGTAGAGTCTGGCTGGGTGCAAGATGCCGATTGGCTAGAGGTTGGCGGGCGTAATGCCGCGCGACAGTTACTGTCGCAAGGCTTACCTGTGACCGCGTTACTGGCCTTTAACGATGTGTACGCCGCCAGTGCGTTACGGGAATTTCAATCCCGCGGGGTGCAAGTGCCAGCACAATTGTCGATCATCGGGTTTGATGATGTGATGCCACAATGTTATTTCTCACCCGCCTTGACGACCTTAAAACACCCCATTGCGGCTATGGCGCGTAAAGCGGCGTTGTTGGCATTAACGGGGGATTATGCACGTCATCCGCAAGGGCATTGCTACTACCCCACATTGATCCACCGAGAGTCGGTTGCGCCGTGTGCAGACGCAACCGCTGAAAGAAAAAAGATAACGTCAAAATGAAATAAAGAAAAATAACCTSCCTAAAAATATAGGCAAAGAATCACTCTATTTCCATTTTACTGTTTTTTTATTTTGTTAAAATTCACRTGTAATATGATGAAATAAGATAATACGATTATGATATTTTGTTTTAGGTGAATTAATCGCCTGTTTGTAGAGCGTGTAAAAGACGCCATGTATAAATAATGCCTGCAACGATCACAAAAAAACGCTGACGGTAAATGAAGAATGAGAGTTTTAGCACAATAAACAAATAGCAGAAAGTGGGATTAAAAAATCGTAATTGCTGACCCGTTCAAAAAAATCAATCATAGCGTCATCAAGTAACACAACAGATAACCCGTGTTTGCGACTCTCCCGCAACGCCATTTATTGGGATCAAAGCGATGACTGATTTTTTTAAACACATCAACAACATTCAATTTGAAGGCACAGACACCACTAATCCACTGGCATTCCGTCACTATGATGCGGACCGAATGATCCTCGGCAAATCGATGAAAGAACACCTTCGCTTTGCGGCCTGTTACTGGCACAACTTCTGCTGGGCAGGGTCGGATGTGTTTGGGGCGGGCACGTTTGATCGCCCTTGGCACCACAGCGGTGACGCGATGGAAATGGCACGCATGAAAGCCGATGCTGCGTTCGATTTCTTCGCGAAATTGGGCGTACCTTACTACTGTTTCCACGATGTGGATGTGGCACCGGAAGGGGCTTCAATCAAAGAATACGTCAATAACTTCGCCCAAATGGTCGATGTGTTAGAGCAAAAACAAGCAGAAACCGGCTTGAAATTGCTTTGGGGCACCGCGAATGCGTTCTCGCACCCGCGTTACATGTCAGGGGCGGGCACTAACCCGGATCCGAAAGTGTTTGCCTATGCGGCGACACAAATTTTCAACGCAATGGGTGCCACACAGCGTCTGGGCGGGGAAAACTACGTGTTGTGGGGCGGCCGTGAAGGTTATGAAACCCTGCTGAATACCGATCTGCGTCAAGAGCGCGAGCAGCTAGGCCGCTTGATGCAAATGGTGGTGGAGCATAAACACAAGATCGGCTTTAAAGGCACGATTTTGATTGAGCCAAAACCGCAAGAGCCGACTAAGCACCAGTATGACTACGACACGGCGACGGTGTACGGTTTCTTGAAGCAGTTCGGTCTTGAAAAAGAAATTAAAGTGAACATTGAAGCGAACCACGCGACGTTGGCAGGTCACAGCTTCCAACATGAGGTAGCGACGGCCACGTCATTGGGCTTGTTCGGGTCGATTGATGCAAACCGTGGTGATCCGCAGCTAGGCTGGGATACCGATCAGTTCCCGAACAGCGTAGAAGAAAATACCTTGGTGATGTACGAAATTTTGAAAGCGGGCGGTTTTACCACCGGTGGTTTCAACTTTGATTCACGAGTACGTCGCCCATCGATTGATGCAGAAGATCTGTTCCACGGTCACATTGGTGGCATGGACACCATGGCGCTGTCACTTGAGCGTGCTGCCGCGATGATCGAAAACGATCTTCTGTCACAAAACATTGCGCGTCGCTATGCCGGTTGGAATGATGATCTTGGCAAGAAGATCTTAGCGGGGGATCTTTCTCTGGAAGCCTTGGCGACATTCGCTGTCGATAATGATCTATCACCGGTGCGTGAGTCTGGTCGTCAAGAACACCTCGAAAATATCGTGAACGGTTTTATTTATAAGTAAGCATTACTGCTCTTTGACGTTAACTTGATGAAAGTGTGACGTTGTAACGATAGGCCCGCCTATCATGTCAGTGATAGGCGGGCTTTTTTATTTGTACGCTTAAAACTGCGCAATAAAAAACCGCTTTCGGTGAAAGCGGTTTTCGTTTTTAGAGACAACTGAAAAAATCAAGCGAACAAGAGAATCAGGCGATCTGTGATTAACTGACCACCACACTGTCACGGTGCTCTTTTGGGGTTTGATTAAGGTTTTTCTTAAATACCGTGTACATGTATTGCAGTGACGGATACCCGCACAGTTCGGCGATTTCTGCGATCGGCAGCGCGGTGGACGTCAGCAGGGTACAGGCGCGTTTGAGCTTGGCGTTATGGATTTCCTGATGAATCGAATGGCCATAGGCGTCTTTAAAACGCGCTTCCATATTCGAGCGGGAGATCCCAACAAAATGGAGCACCTGATCGACTTTAATGCCTTTACAGGCATTTTGCCGAATAAAGTGCATGGCTTGAATCACATACGGATCGTTCAGGGCTAAAAAGTCGGTACTCTGGCGGGCAAAGACTTGCGTGGGGGGTACCAGAATCCGCGGCAGGGCAGAGGCGGCAGTGGAACTTGAAGGAGCAGACGGCTCCGCATTATCGAGCATTTTATGCAGCAATTTCGCCGCGCGGTAACCCATTTCTTTACAGCCTTGTCCGACCGAGCTCAGCGACACGCGGGTCAGGTAACGGGCTAACTCTTCATTATCAATACCAATCACCGAGATCTGATCGGGCACCAGAATATTGAGGTGTTCACACACTTGCAGCAGGTGACGGGCACGAGAATCCGTCACTGCCACAATGCCAATCGGGGTCGGCAAACGTTGCACCCAATCGGCCAACCGGTTCATGTCGTAGTGCCAGGTGGTCGCGTTGGTGTCATTCCCCTGATACACCGCAGCGCTGTAGCCTTCCTGCGCGATCACGTCACGAAAGGCGTGTTCTCGTTCACGTGCCCAGTGTTTATCGTCATCATGCGGGGTGCCATAAAAGGCAAAGTTTTCCAGCCCTTTATCACGCAGGTGTTGAAAGGCCAGTTTAACCAAGGCTTTATTATCGGTGGCTACGTACGGCACCGCGGGGTAGTCCTGCGGCTGTGCATACGAGCCGCCCACGCCCACAACGGGGATGGGGGTATCTGCCAACAAGGCACGAATGGCCGGATCGTCAAAATCGGCGATCACGCCATCGCCTTGCCAGGCCTGAAAATCGTCTAAATGGGTCGTGAAGGTTTCATCGAGAAAGATATCCCAATTGCACTGGGAGGCTTGCAGGTATTCGCCAATCCCTTCTATAACCTGACGGTCGTACACTTTATTGGCATTAAACAACAGAGTGATGCGAAAACGCTTATCCATGATGTCCTAGGTCTATTGTCGAGGTTTGTTGGTGAATGTGCGCAGAGTGTAACAGTCCCTCACGGTATGCGATGTGATCTTCCGCTCAGTCGTTAAATCCGTGCATCAGACTGTGAAAAATCGTAATTGTGCGGCGAAGTCAGAGGCATAAGATGACGTTATCAGGCAGGGGGAGCAGTACCGAGTGTGCGTTACCCTGATCCCTTATTTCACAGACGGTGCTGGATTCACACGATAAGTGCAGCCGCATCACCGCGTCATAGAAAAGGAAAAGCGATATGTACATTGGCATTGATTTAGGGACCTCTGGCGTGAAAGCCATCGCAATGGCTGACACCGGCGAGATTGTGGCTTCACATTCGGTGGCTTTAACCGTGTCTCGCCCGCAGCCGTTATGGTCAGAGCAAGCGCCGCAAGACTGGTGGCAGGCAACCTGTGAAGCGATGACCGCGCTCGGCCAACAGGTGGATTTGCAGCAGGTGAAAGCCATTGGTTTATCGGGGCAAATGCACGGTGCTACTTTGCTTGATCGACATGGTGATGTGCTGCGCCCAGCCATATTGTGGAACGACGGTCGCTGTGAAGCCGAGTGCAAAGAGTTGGAAGCGGCCGTGCCGAATAGCCGTGCGATCACCGGCAATATTATGATGCCGGGCTTTACTGCCCCGAAACTCAAGTGGGTGGCCAATCACGAACCGAATGTGTTCGCGCAAGTGGCGAAAGTCTTGCTCCCGAAAGATTACCTGCGCTTTAAAATGACGGGCGATTATGCGTCTGACATGTCGGATTCTGCCGGTACCTTGTGGCTGGATGTGAACAGTCGCGATTGGGATGACAGCCTGTTAGCGGCCACTGGGCTGACCCGCGATCATATGCCAGCCTTGTATGAGGGCAGTGAGATCACCGGATATTTAACGTCTGAAATTGCGGCCCTGTGGGGGATGCCAGTAGTGCCGGTGGTCGGTGGTGGTGGCGATAACGCCGCTGGCGCGATTGGCGTGGGGATCAGCCAGCCGGGGCAGGCGATGCTGTCGCTGGGCACCTCTGGCGTGTACTTTGCGGTGAGTGACGGCTTTATCGCGAACCCGGAATCGGCTCTGCACAGTTTCTGCCATGCGCTGCCGAACACGTGGCATACCATGTCCGTGATATTGAGTGCCGCGTCCTGTTTGCAGTGGGTGAGCGAGCTCACCGGGTATGCCGACGTCGGCGAGATGCTGGCGGATGTCGAAGCGAATGCCGATACCCAGTCTTCCGTCGTGTTTTTGCCGTATCTTTCTGGCGAGCGTACCCCGCACAATAACCCAAATGCCAAGGGCGTCTTCTTTGGCATGACCCACGCGACCACAAAGCGTGAATTGGCCTTGGCGGTATTAGAAGGCGTGGGCTTTGCGTTTGCTGACGGGTTTGATGCCCTGCATGTGACCAAGATGATCCCGGAAGAAGTGTCGTTAATTGGTGGTGGCGCACGCAGTGGCTACTGGCGTCAGATGCTAGCTGATATTGTCGGCATGCCGCTGGTGTACCGCCAAGGTGGCGATGTTGGCCCCGCGTTAGGCGCAGCGAGATTGGCGATGCTGGGTGTGACAGCAGGCGCGACCGTGGCCGATATTTGCCCCGTGCCGGCGGTGGTCGAACGCCATTGTCCGAATGCAGAACGGGCGGCGCATTACCAAGTCAAACGCGATGTGTATCAGTCGCTGTATCAGTCATTGAAGGGGCTGTTTTAAGCCGCCTTTATTGCCGCTTATTCTTGAATTCAGAGAATAAGTGCACCCCTCATTCTCGGCGTCTGAAAAGGCGCCGTATTTGTCTGACACTCGTCCATCTTTTCCTTCCAATCTGAAGTTCACCTCACTGATAAACCACATTATTTACATTGTTGCATTTATTTTTTTGTTACTCGCCCTGCGGTTGAAAAACCTGAGTGCAGCCGCATTCAACACCTTTTAGCATATCATCGCCAATCCCTCTTTATTTATCGTTTTCATTTCCCAGTTAGTAATGAAAATCAGCGTGATAGCGAAAAAAGGACACTATGGGTAAGCCAGCCGCAAGACTCAATGACAACCATTCCTGCCCAGCTTATAGCGGGAAAACGCCGCACGTTGGCGGCCCGATTGCCGCCGGGTCTCCGAACGTATTGATCGGTGGTATGCCTGCCGCCCGTGCAGGTGACATGCTGATCTGCAATGGCCCGCCAGACACCATCAGTGCCGGCTCTGCGTCTGTTTTTATTAACGGTAAACCCGCCGCGCGCATGGGGGATAAAACTGCGCACGGCGGTGTTGTGGTAGGGGGCTGTGGCAGCGTGAGTATCGGGGATGCGGGGATTGTTGTGAAGGGCGAGAGCCAAGGTGCTGTTGCTGGTGGAAAAGGAAAAAATGGAGAAAGTACAGGTAGCAAGATCCAACAGACACCATCAAAGAAAAAGTTTGAAATCTCTCGCCAGATTTTAGCCATGAAGAGTCAGGATCCTGTTTGTGATATGTGTGAACCTGCACAGGTAGAGTAAAAAAATGAAAATGGTTCATCAACCTTTACCTAAACCTATTCCTCAACTCTACACTGAGCTGGGGGAGTATCTATATTTACTACTTGACGGAAGCCAAATAGAGTCACTAGAAGATAAACTTAAACAATTACCTTTTACTGTTGAGTATGAGGTTATTTATAATCGGAAACCATGGAGCGTATTGCGTGAAGTAACGCCGATAATCGCTAAATGTGATTTAGAATTAGCAAAATGGTTCTTGACTACTTGTGGATGTAACCAAGGATATTTTGTTACTTCAAAAAAAGCACTCCCAATACTCATTGAAAATTATCAATCACTGATTGAGGTAAAATCACCTTATGACAGTGTTGTGCTATTCAAAATAGCACATTCAGAAGCCGCTTGGATATTGTATGACGATGAGAATTCAATCATTTGGAATGATATCGAGTCGGTATGGATTCCTACTCGAGAGGGATGGAAAAATAAAAAACGACCGTCTTATTTTAAGGATATTTCAGATAAATCTATTTTTCAGTTAACCAATGAACATTGGTATGCATTGGGTGAAGTGAGTTGGAGAAATACATTATGCTCGATAAAACGACACATGGAGAAATGGTTCCAGCATCAACTCCCGAGTGATCAAGATTTATGGATTCAAGTGCATGCGAATAGAGCTTACTCACTCGGTTTTCAATCTGAACGTGACCTGTTGTTATTTTTCACTGTCATTGGATATTTAAGTGATAATGTACTTATAAATAACTTGTATTTAGATATACGCGAACTAATAGAAAAGCCATCACGAGAAACACCATCACAACGTATAGAGAAAGCAGCTTTACTGGCTGAAAAGTATGCAAATCAATAAGGAATAATTGAGTAAAAATGAGTAGCCCAATTGAAGCGACACAATCAGCTAGTAATAAAGATTCTCGATTACCGACAGGACAGTGTTCTTTAAAGCAGTCACGATTGCAGTTAGTTCCTGTGAGATATGCATTATCTGAGCATAAACCAACGCATAGTGCTATTAATAGTAAATATGGTGAGTTGGTCGATTATAGACCTGTTGGTATTCGACCGATACTTGAAGATGGATATATATAT